>NZ_SISL01000520.1:0-3938 GCF_004307965.1 Verrucosispora sp. SN26_14.1
CGGTCCGAGCGCAGGCCACGGCCGGGCCAGGCTGATCGGGGCACCGCAGGCGTCGCAGCCGGCCCGGCTACCGACCTCGGCGGGTACGGCGAAGCGCGCGATCGCGTACCGCATCAGTGGGGTGATCGCCAGCGCGGCCAGGAGGCGCGGGCCCGGCCGGCGGGTGGTGGAGGCGTCCGACGGTGGCCGGTGGTCGGCCGGTGCCCGCTCGCGGACCGGCGGGCTCGGGTCGTGCCGGCTCATGCGGCAGACTGCCCGGTCGAGCCCACCACGGACCGTAGTGTGTCCACTCGGATCGGGTGGTGGCACGAATGTCGGGCCGGGACTCCTCCGGCTCTCGCGGAGTGTCGGCCGAAACGCGCCGGAGAGACTGATGCAATTCCCATGGAATGCAATTGGCGCGAACCCGGGCCCGATATGACCGGGGACAGATCGGACCACATGCCATTTCCCGCCACATGACGAACGGCTGATCGACCGCTCCACGAACGACGGAACGGCGTGGCCGATCGCCCGCGCCCGGCCGACGCTCCGAGCGTCGCGACCGACGCCCGCAACCTACCGGTAACCACCCGACACCACCACCATCCATGACTCAGCGTGTTCGGTTGAATTGCCTCTGTCGCATCGGCCGGCATCAGCTTATGCTCGCCCCTTGGACGCGGCGCAACCCATGTCCACGGGGGCATCACCAGCCAGGCAGTGCATTTCTAGAGATTCAAACAGGTAAATGCGGCTGCGATTCGGGCAGGACCGGGGAACGCCCCTCCGGTCGCACTACCGCACGCCTGGGAAACGCCGGCGACGGCGGTCGCCGGATCAGCACCGAGGAGGGCACGAAGGTGCGAGCACGGCAGCTCAGTCGCTGGACGGCCGGTCTGGTCGCGGTGGCGGCAGTCGGCACGACCACCGCCTGCGGTGGCGCTCAGGAAGCGACCACCGCGACAGCGTCCGAGCGACGCGGGACACCGACCGACGCGCAACGGGTGGCCGAGGAGAAGGCCGCCGAGAAGGCTGCGCTGGCGGCCTACACCGGCTATCTCACCGCCTCCCGTACGGCGAGCCTGCACAGCGACCCGCAGCACCCGGAGTTGACCCGCTTCCTCGGTGACCCGCTGCTGACCCGGGTCCGGCTGAGTCTGCGCAAGGCCCGCGACAACGATGCGGTCAGCGTCGGCACGATCCGCTCCGATCCCACGGTGATCTCGGTCAACCTGGACGCCGCACCACCCACCGTGGAGATCCAGGACTGTCTCGACGCGACCGGCTACCGGCTGGTCTACCGCTCCGACGGGAAGAAGACGGTGCCCGGGACCCGGGGCTCCCGGCACCTGGCCACCGCCACCGCGATGCGCTACCCCGACGGTCGCTGGCTGATCAGCGCCGGTGCCGCCCACCGGGACCAGCCGTGCTGACCGCGCGAGTCGGCAGGACCCGCCGATCCCGGGAGGCCACCGGGCTCACGCAGCCCCCTGGTCGGCTGGTCCGCCGCGCGCTGCTCGGCAGCGTCCTGGCCCTGCTGCTGACCACCGGGCCGGGGGTGCCGGCGCACGCCGACCCCGGCGCCGAGTGCCCGCCCGCCCAGCCGAACTGCAACGTCTGGGACGACGACCCCGGCACCCCCGGCAACGGTGGCAACAACGGTGGCGGCGGCAACAACGGCGGTAACAACGGGGGCGGTGGCAGTGGCGTCTGCCAGTGGAACGGACGCACCATCCCCTGCTACGACGACGATCTGGGCTGGTTCAACAGCAACGACGGTTGCTACTACAAGCTCGCGGAGCCGCAGCCGGAGGCCGACGAGGGGTACCTGTGGTACACCCGCGCCTGCAACGGCGGTGACCTCGGCTCGGTGGTGACCGTCCAACTGCCGGAGGCGCCACCCGGCTTCGGGGCCCCGCCGGACCCGGAGGAGTTGGCCCGCCGGGCGTTCGCCTCGATCAGCCTCGTCGCTCCCCGGGCCAGGGTCGCCCCCCGTAAGAGCATCGGCCCCGGCCTGGTCGGCCTGCCCGTCTGGATGTGGGCGGAACGCGGCCCCAATCAGTTCGGCCCACTGACCGCCTCCGCCTCGGACCGGGGCCTGACGGTGAGCATCCGCGCCGAGGTCGACAGGGTCGTCTGGGACATGGGCAACGGCGTCGAGGTCACCTGCAGGGGCCCGGGCACCGCGTACGACCGGGGCGGCCGGCACGCCGGCAAGCAGTCCCCCGACTGCGGCTACGACAGCGGTTACCCGAGAGCCGACACGTACGAGGTGCAGGCGACGACGCACTGGAACGTCACGTGGGAGGGCGGCGACCGGAGCGGCACCATCCCCGGCGTCACCCGCACCACCGGTGTGGTCGAGATCCAGATCAACGAGCTTCAGGTGGTGACCCGATGAGCGTGGCGACCCGCAACGGCAACCCTTCGGTGGACGCGCCGGTCGCCCCACCCCGGGTGGTCCGGCAGCGCCGGGTACGCCCCGGCCTGCTCGGCCTGGCCGTCCTGCTGATCGCCCTCGGCGGGCTGGGTTCGGCCTTCGCGATCACCTCGGTCCGCGCCACCGGCAGTTACCTGGCCGTGGCGCAGACCGTCGAGGTGGGCAGCGTGATCGGCGCGGACGACCTGGTGGCCGTGCAGGTGGCCGGTGGACAGGGGCTCGACCCGGTGCCGTCCGGCCGGCTCGCCGAGGTGATCGGGATGCGGGCCGCCGTCTCGCTCGCCCCGGGGACGCTGCTGACCATGGCCCAGCTCACCGACGACCCGCTGCTCGGCCCCGGGCAGCAGCAGCTCGCCCTCGGGCTGCGCGCGGCCCAGGTCCCCGCGCCGAAGCTCCGCCCCGGCGACCAGGTCCTGCTGGTGAGCACCCCGAACAACGACGGCAACAGCAGCGGCGGCTCGTCGTCGAGCGCCACCCGGTTCACCGCCACCGTCACCGACGCGGTCAGCACCGAGGGCCGGGACGAGGTCGTGGTCTATCTGGCACTCGCCGTTCGGGACGTACCGGCGGTGGTGGCGCTGGCCGCTCAGGATCGGATCGCGGTCGTGCTGACCAAGGCGGCCTGAGCATGGCGATCATCGCGCTGGTCTCGGCCAAGGGCTCGCCGGGGGTGACCACCACCGCGTTGGCTTGCGCGTTGAGCTGGCATCGACGGCTGGTGCTGGCCGAGTGCGACCCGGCCGGCGGCTCGGTGCTCGCCGGCTACCTCGGCGGTGCGCTCGACGGCCCCCGGGGCATCGGCGAACTGGCCGTCGGCGAGCTGCGCGACGGCAGCCTGGAGTCGACGTTCTGGTCGCAACTCGTCGACCTGGACGCACCCCGACGCGAGCGGCTGCTGCTGCCCGGCGTCGTCGACCCGGCCCAGGCCGGCAGCGTCATCCCGCTCTGGCAGCGGTTCGCCGACTACTTCGGCGGGCTGGAGCACGGCGACCCGCCGTACGACGTGCTGGTCGACTGTGGACGGCTGCACGTGGTCGGCACCCCGTGGCCGCTGCTGCGTGCCGCATCGGTGGTGCTGGTGGTGAGCCGGGCACAACTGCCCGACCTCTCCGGCACCCGCGCGATGCTCCAGACCATCGAACGGGACTTCGCCGAGCACCGGGTGCAGCCCGGCACACTCCGGCTGCTGCTGGTCGGCGGTGGCCACGGCAAGACCGAGGTCAGCAAGGCGTTGCACACACCGGTCATCGCCCGGTTGCCGCACGATCCGCGTACCGCCGAGGTGCTCAGCCTGGGCGGCACCGTCCGGGCGTCCCGGCCGTTGCTGCGCGCGGCCCGTGGCCTCGAGGTGCCGGTCGGCGCGCTGCTGGAACGGCGGCGGGCCCGGTTGGCGTGGCCGGTGCCCCAGGGGGTGCCGGATGCGATTTGAGCCGGTCTCGTCGGACCCCCGCCGGTTACCACCCGGCGCCACCTCGATCGCGCCCCCGCTGCCGCCGGTCAACGGGCGGCAGCATCC
>NZ_SISL01000521.1:0-3927 GCF_004307965.1 Verrucosispora sp. SN26_14.1
CGACAGCCCCGACGCCGCCCGCCCACCGTCGGCGTCGAACGGCGGCACACCTCGACGGGCAGGCCGAGGCCGTCCGTCGAACGCGGGCGGGACGTCGACCGGGGCGAGCAGCGCCTCGGGTGGCTGTCCGGCGTACGCGGCGAGCAGCTCGGTGAGCGCGTACGGGTTGCCGCCGGTGCTCCGCCAGACGCCGCGTACCAGTCGACCGGGCAGCGGGTGGCCGGCGTACACCTGGGTCAGCACCTCGGCCACCTCGACCGGGCGCAGCGGCCCGAGGTGCTGGCGCACCGCCCCGGGTACGCCGCAGAGCCGGGCCAGGGTGCGGCCGGCGAGTTCCGGGGCGACCGCGTGCGCGGCGGGTCGGGTCGCCACCACCAGCAGGGCGGGCAGTCCGGGGGCGGTGGCGAGTTCGCCGATCAGGTTGAGGCTGGCCGGGTCGAGCGCGTGCAGATCCTCGACCACGAGGACGGCCGGGCCGGTGCCGACCAGCACCCGGACGGCACGTACGGCGAGGCGCAGCAGCGTGCCGGGGGCGTAGCGCTCGCGTGGCGCGGTGGGTTGTTGGGCGAGCCAGGCCAGCGCGTCCGGCGGCACGGTGTCGGCCGGCAGGTCGAGCCGGTCGGGGTCGCGTCCGCTGAGCACGGCGGCCAGCCAGTCGTACGGTGCCGGACTGTGCACCCGGGCGGCGCCGCTGAGCACCATCGCCGGTCGTGGGGTGAGTTCGTCCAGCGCGGCGGCGACCAACAGGCTCTTGCCGACGCCCGCGCCGCCGGTGACGACCACGACGGCCGGTGTTCGACGCCTCCGACCAGCCACGGTGGACCACACTCGGCCCAGCTCAGCCAGCTCGTCGGCGCGCCCGACCATGGACATCGGCAACATTCCTCAACCCTACGCAGTAGTGCGTAGAGACGCGGGAAGGGTGTTCTTGGCAAGCTTGACCCATGACGCTGATCCTCCGCTCGGCCATCCTCAACGACATCGGCCTGGTCCGCACCAACAACGAGGACTCCGCGCTCGCTGGTGAGCGCCTCGTCGCGGTGGCCGACGGCATGGGTGGGCTGCCCGCCGGTGAGGTCGCCAGCGAGATCGTCATCCGGATCCTGGACGAGTTGATCCCGCCCACCGCACCGGACGCCGCCACCGACTCGCTACGGGCCGTGGTGAGCACCGCCAACCAACGTATTCACGCGGCGATCGCCGCCGAGCCCGCCCGGGACGGCATGGGCACGACGCTCACGGCGGCCCTGCTCGCCGGGGACACGCTGGTGCTGGCGCAGGTCGGCGACTCGCGCTGCTATCTGCTGCGGGAGGGCCGCCTGCGGCAGTTGACCCGGGACGACACGTTCGTGCAGGCGCTCGTCGACCAGGGCACGTTGACCCGGGAGCAGGCCCGGCACCATCCGCAGCGGTCGCTGGTGACGCGTGCGGTGCAGGGCGCGGACGCGCCGCCGACGATGGGCTCGGTGAACGTGGCGGCCGGCGACCGGCTGCTGCTCTGCAGTGACGGGCTCTCGGACTATGTGACCGACGACGCGATCGCCGCCGCCCTGAGCCTGCACACCGACCGCCACCAGTGCGGTGAGCAGTTGGTGAAGCTCGCCCACCAGGCCGGCGCGCCGGACAACGTCACCGTGGTGATCTCCGACGTCGTGCCGAGCTGACCCGCCACCGCCTCGGGACCTCCGTGGTCCCGAGGCACCGCCAGGACCGAGGCACCACCGTGGTCCCGAGGCGCCGCTGTGCGCAACTAGGTAGTTGTGCCATCTAGGTAGCGCCACTAGGGTTCGGCGGGTGGATCCCGATCGTCGTGGGCAGTGGCTGCGAGGTGTGCTCGACCTCTGCGTGCTGGCCCTGCTGCGCGAGGGCGAGTCCTACGGCTACCAGCTCGCCCAGTCGCTCGACGCCGCGGGCGTCGGACCGATCCAGGGCGGCACGCTCTATCCGGTGCTGCTGCGATTGCAGCGCACCGGTCTGGTCACCGCGCAGTGGCGGGAGGGCGGGTCAGGTCCGGCCCGCAAGTACTACCAGCTCACCGACGACGGGCGGGCGGCGCTGCACAATGGCGGTAACGCCTGGCTGACGTTCGTGGCGCCGGTGACCGACATCGTCTCGAAGGGGGTCGAGGGGTGAACGTCGACGACTGGCTGCGGGGGTTCGCGGCCGAGTTGCACAGGCGGCGGGTGGCGACCGACGCCGCCCGGCACGTGGTCGCCGAGGCCGCCACACACCTGCGCGAGGGCGGCGGTGACCCGTGGCAGGTCTTCGGCCCGCCGCAGACGTACGCCGCCGCGATCGTGGAGAGCATCGGCACCGCGCCCGGCCCGCGTCCCGGGCCGGTGCGCTTGTCCGCCAAGGGCATCACCAAGCGGTACGGGCGGCATCCGGTGCTGCGGGACGCCTCGCTGACCGTACGCGCCGGGCAGATCGCCGCCGTGGTCGGCGCGAACGGCTGCGGCAAGAGCACCTTCCTGCGGATCTGCGCCGGGTTGATCTCGCCGGACAGCGGTGAGGTGACCGTCTCCGGCCGGCTCGGCTACTGCCCCCAGCAGGGCGGCACCGCCGATTTCCTGCTCCCCGACGAGCACTTCGTGCTGGTCGGCGCCGGTCAGGGTGTGGCCCGTGGCCCGGCCCGGCAGGCCGGTCGGGCGGCGGCCCGGAACCTCGGCTGGGACGCCGAGGGCACCGTGCTCGCCCGGCACCTCTCCGGCGGTACGCGCCAGAAGCTGAACCTGACCATGTCCACCCTCGCCCAACCGGACGTGCTGCTGCTCGACGAGCCGTACCAGGGCTTCGACCAGGGCAGTTACGTCAACCTCTGGGACCAGTTGACCCGGCTGCGCGACGAGGGGAAGGCCATCGTGGTGGTGACGCACCTGCTCAACCAACTCGACCGGGTCGACATCGTGCTCGACCTGACCTCCGCCGAGCAGGGAGGTCGGGCGTGAAGCGGCTGTTCACCGTCGCCGAGATGACGTTGCGGGAACTGGCGCGTCGTCGGGGCGTACTCCTGCTCCTGTTGTTGATGCCGTTGGTCTTCTGGATGATCCGGCGGGACTCGCACGTCGGGCAGTCGATCCGGGCGCTGTTCCTCGGCATCAGTTGGGCGGTCAGCACCGCCGCGCTCTTCGCCACCAGCGCCGCCCGCGAGCTGGAACCCCGGCTCCGGCTCGCCGGTTACCGGCCGCACCATCTGTACCTCGGCCGGATGCTCGGCCTGTGGGCGCTCGGACTGACCGTCGCGGTGCCGTTCTTCCTGCTCACCGTGCTCGACACGACCAACCTGCGGTACGCCGGGATCGCCGTGGCGATGCTCTGCTGCGTGATGGTGGCCGCGCCGTTCGGCATGTTGATCGGCGCGCTGCTGCCCCGCGAACTGGAGGGCACCCTGCTGTTGCTCACCGTGGTGGCGATGCAGATGCTGCTCGACCCGGCCAGTCAGGGCGCGAAGCTCACCCCGTTCTGGTCCAGCCGGGAGATCGCCACCTGGGCGGTGGACCACGCCGACGACGGCTACCTGGCCCGGGGCGTCCTGCACGGGCTGGCGGTGACGCTGCTGCTGACCGTGACCGTGGCAGGGGTGTTCAGTGTCCGGCTGCGCCGCCGCCGGCACCTGCACCACGTACCGATCACCTGAGAGTCACCACGGGGTCCGCGACCGGTCGCGGACCCCCGCGCAGGCTCTAGCATCACCTGGTGCGTCTCAGATCCCTCGCTCCCGTGGTCGCGCTCGGTGTCGCCGTCGGTCTGACCGGCTGCGGCGGCCCGTCCGTACCCCGCGTCGACCCGCGTAGCGTCCAGCAGCCGGCCGGCGGCGATCCCGCCGAGCCGACCTCCGAGGCACCGCCCGGACAGCACCAGAGCGCCGAGACCAGCCCGTCCGGCACCGCCGCGCTCGGCACCCCCGCCGCCGGTGCCGACCCGACC
>NZ_SISL01000522.1:0-3927 GCF_004307965.1 Verrucosispora sp. SN26_14.1
CGCCTGACCTCACCCGACCCGGCGACGCAGCCCGCGGGGAACCCGCCCGGCCCGCCGGACCGGTGGCACCGAGTGCACCACGCCACGACCACGGCGGAGAACCACGCCGTGGTGTCGGTGTGGAGTGCTCAGAGGAAGGCGTGTCCCTCGCCCCGATAGGTCGGTACGGTGCCCACCACGTGGTCGCCGTCGACCAGGTGCAGCTCGTTCACCCGTTCGCACAGCTCGCCGGACTTGGCGTGGCGGAACCAGACCCGGTCTCCGACACGCAGGGTGGCGGCCGGCGCGCCGGTCAGCGGGGTCTGCACCTCGCCGGCACCCTCGGCGCCGAGCAGCTTCAGGCCGGTCGGCAGCCACGGGCGGGGCAGCCGGCTGTCGGCGGCGGAACCGGAGGCGATCCAGCCGCCGCCGAGCACGGTGGCCAGGTCAGGTGCCGGCCGGCGGACCACCGCGCAGGCGAAGAACGCCGCCGGGGTGGGCCGCCAGGTGCGGTACGCGTCGAAGAGCGTCGGTCCGTACAGCCCCGATCCCGCGGTGACCTCGGTGACCGCGGGATCGGCGCTGGTGGCGGCCACGCTGCCGGTCCCACCGCCGTTGACGAACTCCAGGTCGGCGTGTTCGCGTACCGCAGCCACCGCCGCACCTCGGCGGGCCAGCAACTCGCGGTACGACCCGCGCTGGGCCACCCGGATCGCGGCGCCGAGCATCGCCTGCCCCGGCGGGGCGTCGCCCAGGCCGGCGATCTGCGCCTCGTACGACATCAGGCCGACCAGCCGGTAGCCGGCCCGCCGGGCGACGGTGGCGGCGAGTCGGCCGGCCGCCCGGGCGGTGTGCACCGGTGAGCGGCGGACCCCGACGTGCACCCGGCCGCCCAGCAGTCGCCACGAGGCGTCCAGGTCGAGGCAGACACGCAGCTCCGGGCGGTGGCCCGGGGCGGTCACCGTGTCGTAGAAGTCGAGCTGGCCGGGGTCGTCGACCATCAGCGTGATCGCCGCCGCCAGCGCCGGATCGGCGGCCAGCTCGGTCAGCGCCCCACGGTCGGCGGTGGGGTACGCCACCAGCACGTCGGCGGTGACCCCGGTCCGGACCAGCCAGATCGCCTCGGGCAGCGTGAACGCCATCACCGACCGCCAGCCCGGGCGGGCCAGCGCGCGGGCGATCAGGTCCCGGCAGCGCAGCGACTTGCTGGCGATCCGCAGCGGCTTGCCGATGGCCCGCGAGGTCAACGCGGCGGCATTGTCGTCGAAGGCCGTGAGGTCGACCACCGCGTACGGAGGGTCGAGGTGCGCGGTCGCCCGGTCCAGCCGGTGGCGCAGGTTATCGCTGTCGGTGGCCACGTGTGCACGCTAACTGTGAAACGGTGAATGCGAAATACCCTCGCATCTGGCGCCCGGGGTCGGGTTGGCAACCGCGTCCTAGGCTCGGCGAGCAGGTGATGCGCGACGGGGGGAGGTCCCCGTCGGGACTAGAGTGTTCCACCGGGGGTGCCCAGCGATGGGCCGGCACGTGGAGGTACGGCCATCGAAAGCCAGTTCAACGGCGAGTCGTCCGGCGTGTCGCCGTCCGCGGACCAGCCCGCCGGGACATCCGGCCGGGACACGACCGGCTTACCCGGCGGCGGTGCCGCCGGCCAGCCCGCCGATCCCAAGAGCCCACCGGGCGCGCCCACCGACCCGAAGAGCCCACCGAGCGGGCCCGCCGCCCAGGCCGACCTGTCCGGCTACGGCGCGATCCGCTCTGTGCTGCGTATCCGCCCGTTCCGCCGGCTCTGGATCGTGCTCGGCGCCGCCTCCTTCGGCGACTGGCTCGGCCTGCTCGCCACCAGTGTCTTCGCCGCCGCTCAGGTGGAGGGGAACACCGCCAAGGGCGCTGCGTTCGGTGGCGTGATCGCCATCCGGCTGCTGCCCGCACTGGTCCTCGGCCCGTTCGCCGGGGTGCTCGCCGACCGGTTCGACCGCCGCTGGACCATGGTCATCTGCGACGTGCTGCGATTCCTGCTGTTCGCCTCCATCCCGCTGTACGCGCTCACCGGCGCCAGCGGCGCCCGGGTGGTGAGCTGGGCGGCGATCGCCACGTTCCTGATCGAGACGGTCACCCTGCTCTGGATCCCGGCCAAGGAGGCCGCGGTCCCCAACCTCATCCCGCGTGCCCGGCTGGAGACCGCCAACCAGCTCACGCTCATCACCACGTACGGCCTGACCCCGATCGCCGCCGCGATCCTGCTCGCCTCGGGCGACGGCATCGTCCGGGGTGTGACCGGCGGCGAGATGCCCGCCTGGGCCGAGCCGGCCCAGCTCGCGCTCTGGTTCAACGCGCTCTCCCGCCTCGCCACCGCCCTGGTGGTGGCGTTCGGCATCAAGGAGATCAGCCAGGCGCAGACCGCCGAGGGGGAGCGCACCGAGCAGAGCATGCTGCGCCAGTTCGCCGAGGGCTGGCGGTTCATCGCCCAGACCCCGCTGGTCCGCGGCCTGGTCCTGGGCATCCTGGGTGCCTTTGCCGGCGGCGGCATCGTGATCGGCACCGCCCGCTTCTTCGCCGCCTCGCTCGGCGCCGGTGACGCCGCGTTCTATCTGCTCTTCGGCGCGATCTTCCTGGGCCTGGGGATCGGCATCGGGCTCGGCCCGATGATCGTCCGGGACATGTCCCGGCGCCGCTGGTTCGGCATGAGCATCGTGCTGGCCAGCGCCTCGGTGATGACGCTGGCCTTCGCCTTCCACCTGTCCATGGCCCTGCTCGGGGCGATCCTGGTCGGCGCCGGGGCCGGGATGGCCTTCCTCTCCGGCACCACGCTGCTCGGCGGCGAGGTCGCCGACGAGGTACGCGGTCGGGTCTTCGCCGTGGTGCAGATCGGTACCCGGCTGGTGTTGATCCTGGCCATCGCGCTGGGCAGCCTGCTCGCCGGCGTCGGCGGCTCCCGGACGTTCGAGATCGCCGACCTGGGCATCTCGGTCTCCTCGACGCGGCTGCTGCTGCTCGTCGCCGGTGCCGCCGGGATCTTCGCCGGGATCAGCGCGTTCGGGCAGATGGACGACAAGAAGGGCGTACCGGTCCTGGCCGACCTGTGGGGATCGATCCGGGGTCGCCCGCTGATGCCGGCCGAGCCGTTCGTCTCGGCCGGGCTCTTCGTGGTCTTCGAGGGTGGCGAGGGCGCGGGCAAGTCGACCCAGCTCGCCCAGCTTGCCGAGCGGTTGCGCGGCGACGGGCGGGACGTGGTGGTGACCCGGGAACCGGGTGCGACCGCCGTCGGCACCCGGATCCGGTCGATGGTGCTGGACACCACCGGGGACGAGGCGCCCTCGCCGCGCGCCGAGGCCCTGCTCTACGCCGCCGACCGGGCTCACCACGTGGCCACCGTGGTCCGTCCCGCCCTGGTCCGGGGCGCGGTGGTGATCAGTGACCGGTACGTCGACTCGTCCCTGGCGTACCAGGGTGCCGGTCGTACGCTGCCGGTCGACGAGGTCTCCTGGCTCTCCTCCTGGGCCACCGGTGGGCTCAAGCCCGACCTGGTGGTGCTGCTCGACGTCGACCCCCGGACCGGGCTGTCCCGGGTGGCCGCACGGAGCCAGGCCGCCGACCGGCTGGAGGCCGAGTCGGTGGGCTTCCACGAGCGGGTCCGGTACGCCTTCCTCGACCTGGCCGCCGCCGACCCCAAGCGGTACCTCGTCCTCGACGGCTCCCGCCCGGCGGAGGAGATCGCCGAGCAGGTGGCCCGCCGGGTGGAGGAACTGCTCGGTGCCCCCGGCGGCATCTCGCACCCGGACCCGGCGAACGGCCCGGACACCTCGGTCCAGCCCGAGTTATCCCCATCGGAGCTGGTGACGACGGAGCGAAGTTGATGCCGGACGCCTTCGCCGACCTGGTCGGGCAGGACGACGCGGTGGAGACGCTGCGCCGTGCGGCGTCGGCCGCCGCCGCGGTGCTGCGCGC
>NZ_SISL01000523.1:0-3896 GCF_004307965.1 Verrucosispora sp. SN26_14.1
GGCTGGTGGTCCCGGGAGGGACCGTCGGGGGCGGTGCCGACGACGGGGGTCGGTCAACCGGCGCCGCCGACGGTGCCGGTGACCGCCGGCACCAATGCCCGGGGCCTGCCAATGCGGGTACCGATGGCGCAACTGAGTTCGGTGAGCCAGCCGGCCCGCCCGGAGCAGCAGCGGCCGGTCCGGCACGACCCCGACCCGGATGCGGTCGGCGGCATGTTGTCGAAGTTGTACAGCGGTGTGCGGCGGGCCGAGGCCGAGGAGACCATGCAGATTCCCGTGCAACCGTCCGGCGTATGGAACGAAGGGGGACCAAGGTGACCACCTTGTCGCAGCAGGCTCGGGATCTGAGCTGGCTGGTCAGCGCATTCGCGGATCGGGTGCCGGGAGTGGCACACGCGATCGTGGTGTCCTCCGACGGGCTGCTGGTGGCGATATCGGACAATCTGCCTCGGGATCACGCCGACAAGCTTTCCGCCGTCACCTCGGGTCTGATGAGCATCACCGCTGGTGCCGCGCAGATGTTCGACGGTGACGTGGTCAAGCAGACCGTCGTCGAGATGGGTCGGGGCTACTTCCTGGTGATGCAGGTCCGCGACGGGTCGATCCTGGCCACCCTCGCCGCGGCGGACGCCGACATCGGTGTGGTGGGCTACGAGATGGCGCGGCTGGCCAAGCAGGCCGGGGACATGCTGACCCCGGCGTTGCGCGCCGAGTTGCAGCAGGCCCTGCCGCGCTGACCTGGGCTGGCCGGGGGATCTGACGTCCCGGAGTGCGGTGCCCTCGGCCTACCGCAGACCGAGGGCACCGGGGGTGCCGCGTCGGGAGGCGAGCCACCAGGCGAGGGTGGCGGCGACGGCGATGATCCCGCTGAACACGAACGGTGCCTCGATGCCGGCGCCGGTGGCCAGCGCGCCGCCGGCCAGTGCGCCCAGCGCGGTGCAGCTGTAGGTGACCATGCGGGAGGCGGCGATCACCCGGCCGAGGAGGCCGCCGGGCACGAGTCGTTGCCGTACGGACAGGGCGGCCACGTTGAGCACCGCGAACGCCGCGCTGGTGGTGACCACCACGACCACGGCGGCGGCGCGGTGGGGGGTGACGGCCAGCAGTACCGGGACGCCGGCGGTGACGGCCATCGACCAGGTGAGTACGTGTCGGTGGCGGAACCGGGCGACCAGCCGGTCGGCGGCGAACGAGCCGATCAGGCCCCCTGCGGCGCCGGTGGCCAGCAGCAGGCCGAAGCCGAACGCGCCGAGGCCGAGGGCGTCGCGGGCGTAGAGCACGAAGATCGCGAACCAGGCGGTGTCGGCGGCGGCCACGGCGGCCGTGACCAGCACCAGGGTGCGCAGCATCGGCTGGCGGATCAGCCACCGCAGGCCGGCCAGGATGCCGTCGCCCTCGGAGTTCGACGTCTCGTCGGTGGTGGGCGCGCTGGTGGCGCGGTGGGCCAGGGTCAGCGGCAGGGAGAGCATGAGCATCACGGCCAGGGCGAGGGTGGCGCCGTTGACGGCGAAGGGGATGGCCGCGCCGACGACGAACAGCATCGCGCCCACCGGGGGACCGACGAACTCGTTGCCGACGATCTCCCCGGCCACGAGCCGGCCGTTGGCCTTCTCCAGGTGGGCGTCGGCGACGAGCCGGGGTACGGCGGTCTGGGCGGTGGTGTCGCGGAGGGTCTCGCCGATGCCGAGCAGGAACGCGGCGGCGACGACCAGGGCGATGGTGGCCCAGCCCAGGGCCACTGCGGTGGCGAGCGTGGCCAGCACGACGACCCGGGCGGTGTCGGCGGCGGCGAGCAGGGTGCGGGGGCTGCGGCGGTCGGCGAGGGCGCCGGCGAGCAGCCCGGAGACGAGCCAGGGCAGGAACTGGGCGGCGGCGACGGCGGCGACGGCCAGCGGGTCGTCGGTGAGCGCCGCGGCGAGTAGCGGGAACGCGGCGACGCGGATGCCGTCACCCAGGTTGGCCAGGGCGGCGGCGCTCCAGAACGTCCAGAACGGCCGCCCTAACGAGGCGCGATCGATCATGCGGCCGACCCTAGTACAGGGCCGGCGGCGGACGTGGTCCCGCGTCGCTGCCGCAACCCCGTTCAGGGCGATCGTGTCGGTCAGGCCCGGTAGTGGGTGGCCGGGAGTCCCGCCGGGCAAAGCGGCGGCGCGCCGTGACTGAGGGAACAGGGTGTTTGCGGACCGCAGAATAGCCTGATCGCCCGGCCGGAGGCGGCCTATGGATGGTGTCTGTGCCCTTTCGAGCTGAACCGCTTATGCCATCAGCGATGGGCGGCACGGGGGTCGACCCCGGACAGTGACCCGTCTGCGCTATCAGCTCGACAGCCCTCGCTCCACGCATCCGAAGGTACGACGGCAGCGTAGGAGAACGTCCACGCTGGTGTATTGCGCAGACCGTGGGCGGTGGATGCGCGGACGGCCTGGTCCCGGCCGGTCCCAGCGCCAGGCGGGCTGCGTGTGAGGAGGGGTCCCCTGCTATGCACGAGGCGTTAGCAGGGGACCCCTGCTTACACCTCAGAGGGCGTTGTCGGCGATGACCTGGCGGTACCAGTGGGCGCTGCGCTTGAGCACGCGGCGTTGGGTGGCGTAGTCGACGTAGATCAGGCCCCAGCGCTGGTCGTAGCCCTCGGCCCACTCGAAGTTGTCGAGCAGCGACCAGACGTGGAAGCTCTCCAGCGGCACGCCGTCGGTGACGGCGCGGTGGGCGGCGGCGAGGTGGTCGCGCAGGAAGGTGACCCGGCCGGTGTCCTCGACGGTGCCGTCGGCGGCGAGTACGTCGGGGGTGGGTAGGCCGTTCTCGGTCACGGTGAGCGGGATGGGGCCGTAGTCGCGAGTGACCCGGGTCAGGATGTCGTACATGCCGTCGGGGTAGATCTGCTGCCACTCCGCCTCGGAGGTGGGCCAGCGGCTGACGGTGCCGCCGTTGGCGGTGACGTAGATCGGGGTGTAGTACTGCACGGCGAGCAGGTCGATGGGGGAGGAGATGATCTCCAGGTCGCCGTCGCGGATGCCGCGCACCATGCGGCTGTCCGGTCCGAGGTCGGCCAGGACGTCCTCGGGGTAGCTGCCCTTGAGGGCGGAGTCGAGGTAGAGGCGGTTCTCGTAGCCGTCGTAGAGGCGGGCGGCCTCGGCGGCGGCGGGGGAGTCGTCGGCGGGGTAGCAGGGGTGCAGGTTGAAGGCCGGGCCGATGCGGCCGGCGCCGCTGGTGTCGCGCAGTGCGCGGACGGCGAGGCCGTGGGCCAGCTGCAGGTGGTGGGCGACCAGGTAGGCGGCGTCGGGGTCGCGCAGGCCGGGGGCGTGGTGGCCGGAGAGGTAGCCGTTCTGCACCACGGTCTTGGGTTCGTTGATGGTCAGCCAGACCGGGACGCGGTCGCCGAGGGCGTCGAAGAGGATGGCGGCGTAGTCGGCGAAGCGCTGGGCGACGTCGCGGGACTCCCATCCGCCGGTGTTCTGCAGGGCCTGGGGCAGGTCCCAGTGGAACAGGGTGGCCATCGGGGAGATGCCCCGCTCGTGCAGGCCGTCGACGAGGCGGCGGTAGAAGTCGAGGCCGCGTTGGTTGGCGGGGCCGGTGCCGTCGGGCTGGATGCGCGGCCAGGAGATGGAGAACCGGTAGCTGCGCAGCCCCAGGTCGCGCATCAGATCGAGGTCGTCGGCGTAGCGGTGGTAGTGGTCGGCGGCGACGTCTCCGGTGTCGCCGTTGCGGATGCGTCCGGGTGCGTGGCTGAAGGTGTCCCAGACCGATTCGCCGCGGCCGTCTTCCTTGACGGCGCCTTCGATCTGGTACGCGGAGGTGGCCGCGCCCCAGCCGAAGTTCTGGGGGAAGGGCAGCCGGACGGCGGGGCTGGTCTCCGGCGCGGTGCGGTCGGTGTCGCCGGGCTGGCAGCCGGCGAGGGT
>NZ_SISL01000524.1:0-3888 GCF_004307965.1 Verrucosispora sp. SN26_14.1
GCCCCCGCCGCCGCCGACGACCCGTTCGCGCTGCGCCTGGCCGAGCACCCCCGGCTGCGCGAGCTGTACCTCGACGCCGAGGCCGCCGACGGCTACCACCGCGACCGCAACGTCTTCGCCCCCGGCGTGACCATCGAGGACGACATGGCGGTGCTGGCCACCTACTCCAGCGGCGCGACGATGACCTACCACCTCACCGCGTACGCACCGTGGGAGGGCTACCGGGTGATGGTCAACGGCAGCCGGGGCCGGCTGGAACTGGAGGTCACCGAGAGCGAGTTCGTCAGCCCGGCCGCCGCCGGTGCGCTCAAGGGTGCCGCCCTGCACGGCACCGAGGCCGCCGCCGAGGGCGGTCAGGCCACGCTGACCCTGCGCCCCTTCTGGTCCCCGCCCCGACGCATCGAGGTCGACGGGTACACCCGGCACGGCCACGGCGGTGCGGACGCCCGGATGACCCAGGTGCTCTTCGGCGGCGTACCCGATCCGCTGGATCGCGCGGCCAGCGCCCGCGACGGCGCGCTGGCCCTGCTCACCGGTCTGGCCGCCAACCGGTCCTTCGACACCGGCGCCCCCGTGCGGGTCGCCGACCTGCTCACCCTCGACTGACCTCGACCCCAGGAGCCGAACCCCGTGCCCACCTCGACCCGTCCCGACCTGCTGTTACCCGCCGAGCCCGGCCAACGTGCCCTGGCCCGCGAGCTGTACGCGCTGGTGGCGCGGCTGCCCATCATCTCGCCGCACGGGCACGTCGACCCGGGGCTGCTCGCCGACGACCAGCCGTTCCCCGACCCGTCCCGGCTGCTCATCGTGCCCGACCACTACCTGACCCGGATGCTGTTCAGCCAGGGGGTGCTCCCGGCCGAGCTGGGCGTGCCCACCCGCGACGGCAGCCCGGTGGAGACCGACGGGCGGCGGATCTGGCGGCGCTTCGCCGAGCACTGGCACCTGTTCCGGGGCACCCCGTCCCGGCTCTGGCTGGAGCAGACCCTCACCGAGGTCTTCGGCCTGGACACCCGGCTGTCGCCGCAGACCGCCGACGACGTGTACGACGCCCTCGCCGCCCGCCTCGCCGAGCCGGACTTCCGGCCCCGGGCGCTGTTCGAGCGGTTCAACATCGAGGTGCTGGCCACCACCGAGTCGCCCCTGGACGACCTTGGTCGGCACGCCAAGCTCGCCGCCGACGGGTGGGGAGGTCCGGGCGGCCGGGTGGTCACCACCTTCCGGCCGGACAACGTGGTGGACCTGGAGTTCGAGGACTGGTCGGCCAACGTCGACCGGCTCGGCGAGATCACCGGCGAGGACACCGGCACGTACCAGGGCTATCTGGCCGCGCTGCGCGCCCGCCGGGAGGCGTTCATCGCCGCCGGTGCCACCTCGTCGGACCACGGGCACCTCACCGCCCGCACCCTGGACCTCGGCGCGGACGCGGCGGCGCTGTTCGACCGGGCCCGCCGGGGCCGGGCCGAACCGGGCGACACCGAGGCGTTCCAGGCCCACATGCTGCTGGAGTTCGCCCGGATGTCGCTGGACGACGGGCTGGTCATGCAGTTGCACCCGGGGGCGGTGCGCAACCACAACCGGTGGCTGCACGCCCGGCACGGGCGCGACGTGGGCGGTGACGTCCCGCAGGTCACCGAGTTCGTGCACGCGCTGGCTCCGCTGCTGGACGCGTACGGCAACGACCCCCGGCTGCGGGTGGTGCTCTACACGCTCGACGAGGACACCTTCACCCGGGAACTGGCACCGCTGGCCGGCGGGTACGCCGCCCTGGTGCTCGGCGCGCCCTGGTGGTTCCTGGACTCCCCCGAGGTGCTGCGCCGGTTCCGCGAGACGGTCACCGAGACGGCCGGCTTCTACAACACCGCCGGGTTCGTCGACGACACCCGCGCGTTCTGTTCCATTCCGGTACGCCACGACGTGGCCCGCCGCATCGACGCCGGTTTCCTGGCCCGGCTGGTCGCCGAGCACCGGCTGCCCATGGACGAGGCCGCCGAGACCATCGTCGACCTGGCGTACCGGCTGCCGAAGCAGGTCTTCAAGTTCGGAGAGAAGCAAGCATGACGACCATCACCGACGTGACCGTGCACGACGTGCGGTTCCCGACCGCTGCCAGCGGCGACGGCTCCGACGCGATCAACCGGGGTGACTACTCGGCCACCTACGTGGAGCTGCACACCGACGACGGTCCGACCGGCGCCGGGTTCACCTTCACCAACGGTCGCGGCAACGAGATCACCTGCGCCGCCGTGCGGGCCCTCGCCCACCACGTGCGGGGACGCACGGTGGAGGAGATCACCGCCGAGCCGGTGGCGTTCTGGCGCTCGCTCGTCGCCGACGTGCAGTTGCGCTGGCTCGGCCCGGAGAAGGGGGTCATCCACATGGCCACCGGCGCGCTGGTCAACGCCGTGTGGGACCTGCGCGCCAAGCTCGCCGGCAAGCCGATGTGGCGCTACCTGGCCGAGCTGTCCACCGAGGAACTGGTGGCCAACGTCGACTTCCGGCACATCACCGACGCGCTCACCCCGGACGACGCCGCCGCCATCCTCGACAAGGGGCGTGACGGCCTCGGCGACCGGCTGGCCCTGCTGGAGCGGGACGGCTTCCCCTCGTACACCACGTCGGTGGGCTGGCTGGGTTACCCGGACGACAAGGTCCGGGCGTTGACCCGGGACGCGTACGCGCAGGGGTGGCGGGCGATGAAGATGAAGGTCGGCGGCCCGCCCGAGGACGACCTGCGGCGGGCCCGGATCATCCGGGCCGAGATCGGCCCGGACGCGCTGCTGATGATGGACGCCAACCAGGTGTGGGACGTCGACGAGGCGATCACCAACATGACGGCGCTGGCCGAGGTCGACCCGTACTGGATCGAGGAGCCGACGCACGCCGACGACGTCCTGGGGCACGCCCGCATCGCCCGCGCGATGACCGAGCTGACCGGCGGCCGATGCCGGGTCGCCACCGGCGAGGTGGCCGCCAACAAGGTCATCTTCAAGCAGTTGTTGCAGGCCGAGGCGATCGGCGTGATGCAGATCGACGCCTGCCGGGTGGCCGGGGTCAACGAGGTGCTCGCCGAGATCCTGCTCGCCGCGAAGTTCGGCGTACCGATCTGCCCGCACGCGGGCGGCGTCGGGCTCTGCGAGTACGTCCAGCACCTGGCGATCTTCGACTACCTGCGGGTGGGCACCAGCCTGGACGGCCGGATGGTGGAGTACGTCGACCACCTGCACGAACACTTCGTCGACCCGGTACGCACCCGCGACGGGCGGTACCTGCTGCCGACCGAGCCGGGCTACAGCGCCACCATGCGTCCCGAGTCGATCGCCACCTTCCGCTTCCCGGACGGCCCGACGTGGCGGTGACCGTGGGCGCGTCCCGACTCGATCTGGGCGCCCTGCGCCGACTACCGGTGCAGTCCCGTCCCCTGATCCGTCCGGGCACCGTGCCGGCCGGCGTGGTGCACCTCGGGCTCGGCGCGTTCCACCGCGCCCACCAGGCCGTCTACACCGAGCAGGCGCTCGCGTCGGCCGGGGGTGACTGGGGCATCGTCGGTGTCGCTCCGCGCAACGCGGATCTGGTGCGGACACTGACCGCGCAGGACAACCTGTTCAGCGTGAGCACGCTCTCCGCAGACGACCAGCAGACCCGGGTCATCGGGGCACTGGCCGACGTACGGCTGGCCGCCGCCGACCCGGGCGCGATCGTGGCGTTGCTGGCCGACCCGGCGATCCGGGTGGTCACGCTGACGGTGACCGAGAAGGCGTACCAGCTCGATCCGGCGGCCGGGACGCTGCGCCCCGATCCGGAGCTGGTCGCCGACCTGACCAGCGACCGGCCACCGGCCACCGTGCCGGGGCTGCTGGTGCGCGGTCTGCTGGCTGTCTCGTATAC
>NZ_SISL01000525.1:0-3869 GCF_004307965.1 Verrucosispora sp. SN26_14.1
CGAGCTGAGCGCTAGTGTCGTGGGCTCGGAGATGTGTATAAGTGACTGGGTTGGCGCGCAGCCGGCCCGACATGGTGGCGGTGGTCAACCGGCGGGCCCTACGCTGGGCGTTGCTGGCCGTCACGCCGATCGAGGCGCACCTCATCGGAGCACCTCTCCGACTCGGCCGGAGTTGATCTCGCGGGTTTCGCCGGTACGCCGGCCATGACACCATGCCGGCCATGGATTTTCTGAAAGGTCTCCTGATCCGGGTCGGCGCCACGGCGGTGGCCTTCTGGCTGGCCACTGTGATCATCCCCGGCATCTCCCTGAACACCGAGTCGCTCGGTGAGACGGTGTTGACGCTGGTCCTCGTCGCGGTCATCTTCGGCGTGGTGAACGGGGTGCTCCAGCCGATCATCAAGACCGTCGGGTGCGGCTTCTACCTGCTCACCCTCGGCCTGATCGCACTGGTGGTCAACGGTCTGCTGTTCCTGCTCACCGGCTGGATCGCCGACCAGGTGGGGCTGCCCTTCGACGTGGACGGCTTCTGGCCCGCCGCCGTGCTGGGTGCGCTCTTCGTCGGCATCGTCACCTGGATCCTCGGCGCCATCCTCGACCGCGACTGACCGCGACCGGGCGGCTCGACCTCGTCGGGCACCCGACCGACCGCTCGTCGGGCGGTCACCGTCGCCACCGACGGTGACCGCCCGACGGACGAAGGGTAAGTGGGCCGCGCCGCAGCGCCGGGCCAACTAGGGTCCCGGGAGTGTTCACCCGGACCCGTCCCGACAGCTACACGCTCAGCACCTCGCCCGATCTCCTCGACCTGGATTTGGTGCACACCTGGCTCTCCACCGACGCGTACTGGGCGCTCGGGCGGGACCGCGCGACGGTGGCTGCGGCCTTCGCCGGCTCGCTCGGGTTCGGCGTGTACCGCCCGCCGGACGGCCGACAGGTCGCCGTCGCCCGGGTGATCACGGACCGGGCCACCTTCGCCTATCTCTGCGACGTCTACGTGGACCGGGCCGAACGCGGGCACGGGTTGGGCACCTGGCTGGCCGGCGGCGTCCGCGACCACCTCGGCGAGCTTGGCGTACGCCGGATCCTGCTGGCGACCAACGACGCGCACGGGGTGTACGCCAAGCTCGGCTTCACCGGGGTACGCGCCGACCGGTGGATGGAGTTCGACCGCCGTGAGTCGACCGTGACGCCGCTCACCAGCAAGGATCAACAGAGCGATCCGCCCCTTACGGTGAACCCGTGACACCGCTCCGCCTCGGATACCTCTACGGCCTGGTCGCGTACCTGCTGTGGGGGTTCTTCCCGCTGTACTTCAAGCTGCTGCGCCCGACCGGCCCGCTGGAGATCCTGGCCCACCGGGTCATCTGGTCGGTGGTGTTCGTCGCCCTGCTGCTCGCCGTGATGCGCAACATCGGGTTCCTGCGTGCCCTGCTCCGTCGGCCGCGCGCCCTGGCCGGGGTCGGTGCCGCCGCCGCCCTGATCGCGGTGAACTGGTTCACCTACATCTACGGCGTGAACTCCGACCGGGTGGTGGAGACCGCCCTCGGGTACTTCATCAACCCGCTGGTGGTGGTGCTGCTCGGCGTCCTGGTGCTGCGGGAGCGGCTGCGCCCGGCGCAGTGGGCCGCGCTCGGCGTCGGTGCGCTGGCGGTGGCCGTCCTCACCGTCGACTACGGCCGGTTGCCGTACCTCGCGCTGACGCTGGCCTTCACGTTCGGCGGGTACAGCCTGGTGAAGAAGCGGCTGGGGCTGCCCCCGGCAGAGGGCCTCTTCGTCGAGTCCGCCGTGCTGGCCGTGCCGGCGCTGGTGTTCCTCGGCTGGCTCGCGACCACCGGTGACGCCACGTTCGGCCGGGTCTCGGTCGGGCACGCGCTGCTGCTGGTGCTGGCCGGCGCGTTGACCGCCATCCCGCTGCTGCTCTTCGCGGGCGCCGCGAACCGGTTGCCGCTGACCGCACTGGGCATGCTCCAGTACGTCGCGCCGATCATCCAACTGGCCTGCGGTGTGCTGATCTTCCACGAGCCGATGCCGCCGGCCCGTCTGGTCGGCTTCGGACTGGTCTGGCTCGCGCTGATCGTCTTCACCGCCGACGCGCTCCGCAACGCCCGGCGCAACCGTCGCTCGCGCCCGGACAGCGAGGTCGGCGCAGCGGCAGCGGTACCCGCCCCGCGCTGACCGGCGTGACCTCCTGCCTCAGCGGACGTCGTAGGCCAGGACGGGGGTGCCGTCGGCGCGGATCAGCTCCAGCCGGACCAGTTCGGCGTTGGTGAACCGGGTCGCACCGGTGATCCGCAGGTCGTCGCCGGGCGCGGCACGCCACGAGCCGATCTGTTCCTGCGCACCGTCCGGGCCGTACGCCACCAGCCGGAAGGCATGTGCCTTGCCGTAGCCGGTGTGCTCGTCGTACCCGCAGTGCATGGTCACCTCGGTACCCCAGTCGGTGTGCCGCAGGCCGATCTCGGCGTGCACCGGCGCCGAGCCGGTCACCGGCTCCATCGCGACCAGACGCACCTGCGCCAGCGGTGGCCGGCCCGGCTGCTCGCTCGGCAGCATCGTCGCCACGCCGAAGCCGACCAGCAGGGCGAACGCCGCCGCCGCGAGGCCGGTGACCGCGTACCGCAGCCGGTTGGCCTGCCGCTCCCGACGCCGGCGGTCCCGCGCGGCGTTGAGCAGCTCGGGCACCCGGGGGTTCTCCGGCGGCGGCAGGAACTGCTCCAGGCTCGACGGGTCCAGCCGACCGAGCAGGCCGGGGAGCACGGCGATCTCGGAAACCGACTGTTGGCAGTCGGGGCAGCCGACGAGGTGACGTTCGTACGCGGCCCGGTCGGCGGGTGAGAGGGCACCCAGCACGTACGCGCCGTCGTCGAAGGCGTAGTCGCAACGGCTCATCCGGTCACCCCCATCTCCGCCAGCACCAACCGTAGTGAGCGCAGCGCGTAGTGGGTGCGGGACTTCACGGTGCCCGGTGGCACGCCGAGCCGGGAGGCGGCCTCGGACACCGAGCGGCCCTGGTAGAAACACTCGACGAGGACGTCCCGGTGGGACGGGCTGAGCCGGTTGAGCGCCTCCGCCACGGTCCACGCCTCCACGGCGCGTTCCGTCTCGTCGACGACCTCGCTGGGTTCGGGCAGTTCGTCGGTGTAGACCTCGCCGACCCGGGTCGACCGTCGCCGCCAGGCGTCGATGGCGAGGTTGCGCGCGGTGGTGAACAGCCAGGCGCGGACCGAGCCGCGCCGGGGGTCCAGTGACTCCGGGTGCCGCCAGGCCCGCAGGAGCGTCTCCTGCACCAGGTCCTCGGCGCGCTGCCGGTCGCCGTTGACCAGCCGCAACGCGTGCGCGTACAGCGCCTCGGCATGCTCGTCGTGCAGGGCGCGCAGCAGGTGGGCGTCGTGGTCGCTGATGGTCCTCTCCTCGCTCTCGACCGAGCGGGCGCGGCGTTACGACCAGGGATACGTGCGGTCACGCTGATCGGTTCACCACCTGCGCGACCTGGGATTCCCGACGGGGAGTTCATCGCTGGTTCATATCGACGCCGACCACCGCTCACCACGCCCTCCTAGCGTCCGGCGGGTACCCGTCGGTGAGCGGCACCGGCGTGCGTGACCCTCAGGAGGCTCCTCCCATGAGCGACCGTCCCCGGCTGCTCCCGCTGCTGGGCACTCCCCGCCACGGCAGCCGCGACGCCATGACCTGTCTCTACCGCTGCGGCAACGCCTGCGACCACCCGGTGCCCAACACCTCCGACAACGCCTACTTCGGCGACCTGGTCGACGCCGAGGTCTCCCGCCGTGGACTGGTCCGCGCCGGGGCGGTCGGCGCGGTGTCTCTTAGACACATCTCCGAGCCCACGAGACTAGCGCTCATCT
>NZ_SISL01000526.1:0-3851 GCF_004307965.1 Verrucosispora sp. SN26_14.1
ACATGGCCCGGCGCGCCCCCGAGCCCGTCGGGACCGCCGACCGCGCGTCGCGGGCACGATAGACGAGGGGTACGACACTTTTCGGTCCCGCGCCGGGCCGGGACGGCGTCCTCAGGCGGGTACGTCGACGAAGTGCTCGACGAGCGGCGGACCGGCGAAGTGCGGACCGATCAGCCCGCGCCACTGCGCGAAGCGGTCGGTCTGCCGGAAGTTGACCTCGTGCGCCTCGACCGAGTCCCACTCGACCAGCAGCACGAACCGCGTGGGGGACTCGACACCCCGGGTCATCCGGACCGAGCGGCAGCCGGGCGTGTCGGCGAGGACCGGGTGCGCCGTGCGGTACGCGGCGGCGAACTCGTCCTCCTGCCCGGGAATCACGTCGATCAGCGCGACTTCAAGCACCATGTCAGCAGCCTCGCACGGCGGGCGGGTCGGGGTGGGCGCAGGGGTCTGTTCCACCGGCGGTCGGCGCTCTAGGGTGAGCGCGCGACAGACCCGGGAGGACCTGTGATCGACTGGCTCACCAGCACGGCGTTCAGCGTCGCCGGGGCGGGCATCAGCTGGGCGGAGCTGCTGGGCTTCGGCACCGGTGTGGTGAACGTCTGGCTGATCGCCCGGCAGCACATCGCCAACTGGGCGATCGGCATCGCCAACGTGCTGCTGCTCGGACTGTTGTTCTGGACGACGGGTCTGTACGCCGACGCGAGCCTGCAACTGGTCTACGTGGCTCTCGGCTGCTACGGGTGGTGGCACTGGTTGTACGGCGGCGAGCAGCGCAGCCGGCTCACGGTGACCCGGACCGGGCGGCGGGAGTGGTGGGCGCTCGGTGTGGCGGGGGTGCTGCTCACCGGCGGGATCTGGCTGCTGCTGGACCGGGCCACCGACTCGACCGTGCCGCTGCCCGACGCGCTCACCACGGCGCTGTCGCTGCTGGCCACGTACGGGCAGACCCGCAAGCTGGTGGAGAGTTGGTGGCTGTGGATCGCCGCCGACCTGATCTACATCCCGCTCTACGGGTACAAGGGACTCTGGCTGACCGCCGTGCTGTACGTGATCTTCCTCGGTCTCTGCGTGGTGGGTCTGCGGGCGTGGCGGTCGGACCTGCGGCGACGTGCGGTCGCCGCACCGGTGCCGCCGGTGAGCATCGTGCTGACCACCGTGCACGTCGTCGGGGTGGCGGTCTGGCTGGGCGGGCTGCTCGCCCTCACCGTGTTCCTGCTCCGGGGCACCCACGAGCGGGTTCTCGCCCGCATCCTGCCGGCCTGGTCGAAGTGGGCCACGCTGGCGGTGGCCTGGCTGGTCACCGCCGGGGTGCTCCAGGCCGCGATCGAACTCGGTCGGCCGTCGGCGGTGCTCGGCACCACGTACGGTCGGCTGCTCTGCGCCAAGGCCGCACTGCTCGCAGCCGTGCTGGCGATCGCGGCCTGGCAGCGACGCCTGATCCGGCGGCTGGTCGCCGCCGGGCGGCCCCGCTGGGTCGCCCGCGCGGCCGGTGTCGAACTCGCGGTGACCGCGATGGTCCTGGTGCTGACCGCAGTGCTGGTGCAGACCCCGCCGGGGCGGACGGACGGCGCGACCGCCGACGGGGTCACCCGCGACGGTGTCGCCCAGTCGTTGACCACAAGCATCTTCGTGGTGCAGTTCGACATCTACCCGGCGGCCCCGAACACGGCGAACAGCCTGCACGCGTACGTCTACACACCGGCGGGCAAGGAGCTGCCGGTGGCGGAGTGGAGCGTCACCGCCGCCCTGCCGGAGGCGGGTATCGAGCCGATCGCGATCGACGTGCTCAGCCTGGAACCGCACCACGGCAGCGCCGAGATCCAGTTCCCGCTGGCCGGCGAGTGGACGCTGCGGATCAGCGCCCGGACCAGCGACATCGACCGGGCCACCGCGACCACCACGGTGACCATCCGCTGACCGTGGTGGCCCGGTTCAGCGGTCGACCTGGGTGAAGTCCCAGGAGTGCGGCGGCCGGGCGAGCAGCATCACCGGCGGCTCGGGCAGCGGCCGGGGACTGCTGCGCCACTTCGAGATCACCACCACCCGGTGGTCGGTGGAGGAGAACACCTCGCTGGACAGGTGCAGCGGGTCGTGCTCGAACTCGGGCAGGGCGCTGTCGCAGACCCAGGTGATCAACTCGGCGAGCGCGTACGGCTCCGCCCGCGCCTCCCACATCCGTACGATCACGTCGCCGTCCTCCCTCAGACGCTGACCGTGGTCAGCGGCATCGCCGAATCCGCGGGCAGGTCGAGCCGGCTCGGCGCGACCCCCGAGGCGACCAGGTGCGAGCCGAGGGCCGCCACCATCGCGCCGTTGTCGGTGCACAGTCCCGGCCGGGGTACGCGTACCCGGATGCCGTGCCGCGCGGCCCGCTGCTCGGCCAACGCCCGCAGCCGCGAGTTGGCCGCCACTCCCCCGCCGATCACCAGGGTCTCCACGCCACTGCTGCGGCAGGCGTCCAGCGCCTTGGTGACCAGCACGTCGCAGACCGCCTCCTGGAAGGACGCCGCCACGTCGGCCACCGGCACCGGTTCACCGGCCCGCTGTCGTGCCTCCACCCACCGGGCCACCGCGGTCTTCAACCCGGAGAAGGAGAAGTCGTACCGGTGCGCGGCCAGGTCCTTGGCGGCGGTCAGGCCACGCGGGAACGCGATCGACGCCGGATCGCCGGCCCGCGCCTCCCGGTCGATGTAGGGGCCGCCGGGAAACGGCAGGCCGAGCAGCCGGGCCACCTTGTCGAAGGCTTCCCCGGCCGCGTCGTCGATGGTGGCGCCCAGCGGGGTGACGCCGTGCGCCAGGTCGTCGACGAGCAGCAACGACGAGTGCCCCCCGGAGACCAGGAGGGCGATCGCCGGCTCGGGCAGCGGCCCGTGTTCCAGCGTGTCCACCGCCACGTGCGCGGCCAGGTGGTTGACCCCGTAGACGGGCTTCTCGGCGGCGACCGCGTACCCCTTGGCCGCGGCCACCCCGACCAGCAGCGCACCGGCCAGCCCCGGGCCGGCGGTCACCGCGATCGCGTCGATGTCGGCGATCGTCACCCCGGCCTCGGTCAGCGCCCGCCGCATGGTCGGCACGATCGCCTCCAGGTGCGCCCGGCTGGCCACCTCCGGCACCACCCCGCCGAACCGGGCGTGCTGGTCCACGCTGGACGCGAGCGCGTCGGCGAGCAGGGTGTGCCCGCGCACGATGCCGACACCGGTCTCGTCGCACGAGGTCTCGATGCCGAGGATCAGGGGTTCGTCAGCCATGGGTGCTCAGTCCTGGTGGCGCTGCATCACCAGCGCGTCGGTGTTGCTCGGTTGGTAGTAGCCGCGCCGCACGCCGATCGGCTCGAAGTCGTACGACGCGTAGAGGCGCTGGGCCGGCGCGTTGTCCGCCGCGACCTCCAGCAGCACGCTGCGTACGCGCCGCCGGGCGGCCTCGGCGAGCAGGGCCTCCAGCAGTACCCGCCCCACGCCCCGGCGGTGCGCGTCCCGGCGTACCGCGATGTTCTGCACCCACGCCTCGTCGGGCGGCGCGACCGCCAGCCCGGCGTAGCCGAGCACCGCGCCGTCGTCGTCGGTCGCGACCAGATAGAAGTGCCCGTGCGACAGTTCGTTCCAGAACATCGCCGCGGACCACTGCTCGGCGCCGAAGAGGTCCGCCTCGATCGGCAGCACCTCGTCGATGTGCCACCACCGGAACCGGCCGAGCCGCACCGGGTCGCGCTGCCCCGGGTCACGCCGCACCGGATCGGTGCGTTGCCGCTCGCTCACGGCAGGACCGTCTTGCGGGCGGTGGCCGCCACCGCGTCCGGCCGCCGCAGATAGAGCGGGGTCAGCGTCTCGCCGGGCGCGCCGGCCCGGATG
>NZ_SISL01000527.1:0-3837 GCF_004307965.1 Verrucosispora sp. SN26_14.1
AGCGCTAGTCTCTTGGGCTCGGAGATGTGGATAAGAGAGAGGGCGACGGCGGCGCGGTCATCGAGGGCGCCTACCGGCTGTCCGGGCCCGGCTGGTCCCCGCAGGGCCACTGGTGGCGGGGCGTCTACCACCGTGAGGAGGCCACGCGCGGCCTGCACCCGGAGGAGGACCTCTGGTACGCGGGCCAGTTCCGCGACACCCTGCGCCACCCCGGCGACACCGTGTCGGTGCTGGCCTGGGCGCAGGACCCGGCCCCGGCACCGCCACCGGCCACCGAGGTGTTCGCGGCGGCCCGCCGCCGCAACCGGGAGGTCGTCGCGTCGACCACACCCGCCGACGACGTCGAGGCCACCCTGGCACTGGCCGCCGACGCGTTCATCGTGCGCACCGACGACGCGCCCGTGGAGGTGGTCGCCGGCTACCCGTGGTTCGGCGCCTGGTCGCGGGACACGATGATCTCCTACGAGGGCCTGTTCCTCCGGACCGGCTGGGCCGATCGCGGCCGGGAGCTGCTGCGCTCGTACGCGGCGACCCTGTCCGAGGGGATGCTGGCCAACACCGCCGACACCGGACGGGTCGAGTACAACACCGTCGACGGCACGCTGTGGTTCCTGCACGCGGTCAGCCGGCACGTCACCGTCACCGGCGACACCGACCTCGGCGACGAACTGCTGCCGGCGCTGCGCGGCGTCGTCGACGCCCACCTCGCCGGCACCCGCTACGGCATCGCCGTCGACCCGGCCGACGGACTGCTCACCTCCGGCGCCCCCGGTGCGGCGCTGACCTGGATGGACGCCCGCGTCTACGGAGTGCCGGTGACCCCGCGCCACGGCAAGCCGGTCGAGGTCAACGCGCTGTGGATCAACGGCGTGGCCGGAGTCGCCGAGCTGGCGGACCTGGCCGGGCAGGACTCCGACGGGCTGCACCGACTGCACGAACGGGCCGCCAAGGCGTTCCGGGACCGCTTCCCCACCCCGTCCGGCTGGCTGCACGACGTCGTCGACGCGCCCGCCCCGGCGTACCCGCTCGGTGGCGCGGCCTTCCACGACGACGACCTGATGCGACCCAACCAGCTCCTGGCCTGGTCGTTGCCGTTCGCGCCGCTGGAGCCGGACCCGCGCGCGGTCGGCCTGGTCGGCGCCGGGCTGCTCACCCCGCTCGGCCCGCGCAGCCTCTCCCCCGACTGCCCCGGATTCATCGGCCGGCACCGGGGCGGACCGGCCGAACGGGACAGCGCCTACCACCAGGGCACCGTCTGGCCGTGGCTGATCGGCCCGTACGCCGACGCCAGCCGACGCGCCGGCCTCTCCGTCGACACGCTGTTCACCGGCTTGGAGGCCCACCTGACCGAGTACGGCCTCGGGTCGGTCAGCGAGACCGCCGACGGCGCGTCCCCGCACATCGCCACCGGCTGCCCGTTCCAGGCGTGGTCGGTCGCGGAACTGCTGCGCGCCCGCCGCTGACGCACGGTGGGGCGCCCACACCGGCGCCCCACCACATCGGTCCCGGCTGACACCCGACGAACCGAGACGCCGGCAGCCCTTTACACCGTCGCAACGGCTACGTCTCCGCTGGTTATCCAGGCCCGACCAGGATGGGTCCCGATCCGACCGCGACACCGACAGGCCCGCCGGGGGGCCTGACTCCGGGCGCGCGGGGACAACTCCAAGGGGGCGCGTATGTCACCGAACGCCGACGTGATCGACATCAACGCCGCACGGACGCAACGGGTGTTGATCCTGTCCTGGGAGTACCCGCCCGTCCTCGTCGGCGGGCTCGGCCGCCACGTGCACGCCCTCTCCGTCGCCCTGGCCGCCGCCGGCCACCAGGTCACCGTCGTCACCCGGCACGCCGACGGCGCGCCGCTGGAAGAACACATCGACGGCGTACGCGTCGTGCGCGCCGCCGAGGACCCGGTCACCTTCCCCCTGGCCACCGGCTCCCTGCTGGCCTGGACGATGGCGTTCAACCACACCCTCACCCGCGCCGCGCTGCGCGCCGCCGACACCGGCGACTACGACGTCGTCCACGCCCACGACTGGCTGGTCGCGCACACCGCGATCACCGTGGCCGAACACCTGGACCTGCCGCTGGTCACCACCATCCACGCCACCGAGGCGGGTCGGCACCAGGGCTGGCTGCCCGAGGAGATGAACCGCACCATCCACGGCGTCGAACACTGGCTCAGCAACGCCTCCACCCGACTGATCGCCTGCTCCGGCTACATGCGCGACCAGGTCACCACGCTCTTCGACGTCCCCGCCGGACACGTCGACGTGGTCCCCAACGGCGTCGACGACCGGGCCTGGCGGGCCCGCCCCCGCGCGGTCGCCACCGCCCGCGCCCGCTTCGCCGGTGACGGCCCACTGATCGGGTACGCCGGCCGGCTGGTCTACGAGAAGGGCGTGCAGCACCTGGTCGACGCCGTACCCGAACTGCGGGAGCAGCACCCCGGCCTGCGCGTACTGATCGCCGGCGACGGCCCCTACCGGGGCGAGTTGGAGGACCGCATCGGGCAGCTCGGGCTCGGCGGCACCGTCCGCTTCGCCGGATTCCTGGACAACACCCAGCTCCCGGCGATGCTCGGCGCCACTGACGCCACCGTCGTGCCCAGCCTCTACGAGCCCTTCGGCATGGTCGCGCTGGAAGCCGCGGCGGCCGGCGCACCCCTGGCGGTGGCCCGCACCGGCGGTCTGGCCGAGATCGTCGAACCCGGCGTCACCGGCGTGACGTTCCCGCACAGCGATCCGTCGGCGCTGGCCGGAGCGGTCGGTCAGCTCCTCGGCGACGAGGTCTTCGCCCGCCGGGTGGCCCGACAGGCCCGCACCATGGTCGGCCGACGGTACGGCTGGGCCACCATCGCCGCCCGCACCGCCGAGAGCTACGCCGTCGCCCGCCGCGAACACGGACCCACGCGCTCCCGGCACCCTGCCGTCGACCCGTCGCCACGCCGCCGCACCATCACCATCCCCGACGGCAACCTGCTGGCCGTGTGAGGGGCCGCCTGCTGAGGGTCGAGACACGCACGCGCGAATAGGTGATCCCCGATCCGCTGGCTAGTGTGTACGCCGGACGGCGGATGGGGGACACGTGCGAGCGTTGATCGCCGGCCGGTACCGACTGCTCGACCTGGTCGGTCGCGGCGGAATGGGCACCGTGTGGCGGGCCGACGACGAGTTGCTGCACCGACAGGTCGCCGTCAAGCAGGTCGTCCTGCCCGCCCGGCTCGGCGGTGACGAACTCGACCACCTGCGCGCCCGTACGCTGCGCGAGGCCCGCACCGCCGCCCGGCTCAACCACCCCAACGTGGTCCGCGTCTACGACGTGGTCTCCGACGACGACACGCCGTGGATCGTCATGGAGTACGTGCCCTCCCGCACCCTCCAGGACGTCCTCGACTCCGACGGCCCACTGCCACCGCAGCGCGCCGCCCGCATCGGCCTGGCCCTGCTGGACGCGCTGCGGGCCGCGCACGAGGCCGGGGTCCTGCACCGCGACGTCAAACCCGCCAACGTGCTCCTCGCCCACGACGGCCGGGTCCTGTTGACCGACTTCGGGCTGGCCGTCTTCGACGGCGACGTGGCGATGACCGGCGCCGGCACCATTCTCGGCTCCCCGCAGTACGTCGCCCCCGAACGTGCCGCCGACGGAGTGTCCAGCGCGCCGGCCGACCTCTGGTCGCTCGGCGCCACCCTCTACGCGGCCGTCGAGGGTCGCTCGCCGTACGCACGCAGCACCGCCATGGCCACCCTCAGCGCGCTGGCCTCCGCGCCACCGGACCCGGCCCGGCACGCCGGCTGTCTCTTATACACAGCGGACGCTGCCGACGAAGGCGTA
>NZ_SISL01000528.1:0-3811 GCF_004307965.1 Verrucosispora sp. SN26_14.1
CACCCGGAGCGCCCGCCGCGCGGCGACCAGCCCGACGCCCGACCCGCCGGCCGGCACCGGGACACGTCCACCGGCCGTCCGGGCGGCCACCGTCCAGGCCGCGAGCTGACCGACCCGCTTCGCCGCCTCGGCCAGCCGCTCCTCCGGCAGGTCCCCGGCCACGACCGCGTCCACGATGGCGTCGCGCAGGTGCCGGGCCGTCTCCTCGTCGGCGTGCTCACCGCCGACACAGATCGCGTCCACCCCGGCGGCCAACGCCCGCACCGCCGCACCGGCGAGGCCGTACCGGCCGGCGACCGCCTGCATCTCCACCGCGTCGGTCACCACCACGCCGTTGAAGCCCATCTCCTCGCGGAGCACGCCGCCCAGGATCCGGGTGCTCAGCGTCGCCGGCAGCTCCGGATCCAGCGCCGGCACCAGCAGGTGCCCGGTCATCACCGCCTGCACGCCCGCTTCGACGGCGGCCCGGAACGGGGCCAGCTCGACGGCGTCCAGCCGATCCCGGTCCCCGCTGATCCGGGGCAGGTCGTGATGGGAGTCCACCCGGGTGTCGCCGTGCCCCGGGAAGTGCTTGGCGCAGGCCGCCACGCCGCCCGACTGGAGTCCGTGCACCCAGGCGGTGGTGTGCCGGGCCACCACGGACGGATCGGCACCGAACGAGCGGACGCCGATCACCGGATTGTCCGGATTGGAGTTGACGTCGGCGTCCGGCGCGTAGTCCAGGGTCACGCCCAGCGCGGCGAGTTCGACACCCAGGTCGCGGGCGACCTCCTCGGTCAGGGCCGGGTCGTCCACCACGCCGAGAGCGAAGTTGCCCGGCCGGGTGCTGCCCCGACCCGACTCGATGCGGGTGACGTCGCCCGCCTCCTCGTCGATCGCCACGATCACGTCCGGCCGCTCCGCCCGCAGCCCGGCGGTGAGCGCCGCCACCTGCTCCGGGTCGACGACGTTGCGGCTGAACAACACCACCGCGCCGAGGCCGTCGCCGAGCCAGCGGCAGACCCACGCGGGCGGTACGGTGCCGACGAACCCGGGTTGCAGGACCGCGGCGGCCAACGCCGCCAGATTCCCGTTCGCTCGCTGAAGATTCGCTCGCTGACGCTCGCTCATGCCCGCCCTCCGCTACGCTCCGGGCCGCCATGAGGCACCACCGCACTGCGTTGAAGATTCGCTCGCTGACGCTCGCTCATGCGGTCGCGTACCCCCGTCATCCTCCGCCGCGGACTCCCCCCGCCACCCGGCGGTGCAGCAATGGTCACACCGTGCCACCGAATAGTCAATAAACCTTACAGTTGCCTTGGGAGCGCTCTGCCAGCAGAGTGCGGAGATGGACCCGCTGCTGTTGCTCGCCGACGCGACGAGCCCGGCCGACATCCCCGGCGTACGCCTGCTCGGCCTGGTGGTGGGCGGCCTGCTGCTGCTCCTGGCCATCCGGGCGATGTTCCGGCGCTGACCTCGCCGCCGGGTGTGACCCGCCCCCGCCGGGGTACCGCCTGGCTCTGGACACCATCACGGCGAGGGGGCACCCATGAAGATCGGCTACTTCCTGTCCACTGAGGAGTATCCGCCGGAGCAGTTGCTGGCGCAGGCGCAGGCCGCCGAACGCGCCGGCTTCCAGGCGCTCTGGATCTCCGACCACTATCACCCCTGGACCGACGCACAGGGCCAGGCCCCGTTCGTCTGGTCGATGATCGGCGCGTTGAGCCAGACCTGCCGCCTGCCGGTCACCACGGCGGTGACGTGTCCCACCGTCCGCATCCACCCGGCGGTGCTGGCCCAGGCGGCGGCGACCAGCGCGGTGCTGCACTCCGGGCGGTTCGTGCTCGGGGTGGGCTCCGGCGAGGCACTCAACGAGCACATCCTCGGCGACCACTGGCCGCAGGCCGGCGTCCGGCTGGAGATGCTGGAGGAGGCGGTCGAGGTGATGCGGAAACTGTGGGACGGGGGCTTCGTCAACCACTACGGCAAGCACTACCGGGTGGAGCACGCGCGGATCTACACGCTGCCCGAGACGCCTCCGCCGATCTACGTCTCCGCCTTCGGCCCCAAGGCGGTGGACCTGGCCGCCCGGATCGGCGACGGCTTCGTCAACACCATGCCCGACGCCGAGCTGGTGAACCGGTTCCGGGACAACGGCGGCGGAGACAAGCCGTGCCAGGCGGGTTTCAAGGCGGCGTACGCGCCGACCGTGGAGGAGGGTATGCGGCTGGCGTACGAGCGCTGGCCGACCGAGGCGATCCCGGGTGAACTGTTGCAGGTGCTGCCCTCGCCCCGGCACTTCGAGCAGGCCGCCCAACTGGTCGACCCGGAGGCGATGCGCGAGGCGTTCGTCTGCGGCAACGACGCCGACGCACACCTGGCGAAGATCGACGCGTACGCGAAGGCCGGTTTCGACGAGGTCTACGTCGCCAACACCGGGCCGGACTGGCAGGGGCTGATGGACCTGTACCAGCGCGACGTGCTACCCCGACTGCCCTGAGCGGTGACGTAGCGAGACCGTTGCCACACCTGGCGGTCCCGCGTGGCCGGACCGGTGTTTCGGCGCTGGTCCGGCCGGGTACCTGCGGCCCTCGATGAAGCTCACCACGCACTCGATGTCGTTGCGCCGCGCGGCGCGCAGCCTGTTCGGCTGGTCCACCCTGCGCCCCAACCAGCTGGCCGCGATGCGCGCGGTGATGCGGCGGCGCGACGCGTTGGTGGTGCTGCCCACCGGCGCCGGCAAGTCGGCGATCTATCAGATCCCGGCGAGCCTGATCCCCGGCCCGACCGTGGTCATCTCCCCCCTGCTCGCCCTGCAACAGGACCAGATCGCCGCGCTCAACGAGCGGCAACGGGCCGAGTTGCGGGCGGTCCGGATCAGCTCGGACGAGTCGCCGGCCCAGCAGGCCGAGGCGATCGCCGAGATCCGCGACGGCCGGGCCGAGTTCCTCTTCATCACGCCGGAGCAGTTGGCCAACCCGGACCGGCTGGCCGAGGTGCGCGCGTTGAAGCCGGCGCTGGTCGCGATCGACGAGGCGCACTGCATCTCGGCCTGGGGGCACGACTTCCGCCCGGACTACCTGGCACTCGGTCAGCTCATCGAGGGCATCGGGCGGCCGCCGGTGGTGGCACTGACCGCCACCGCCTCGCCGCCGGTACGCGACGACATCGTGGCGCGGCTGCGGCTGCGTGATCCCGAGATCGTGGTGTCCGGACTGGACCGGCCGAACCTCTTCTTCGAGGTGGCGCACTGCCCGACCGAGGACTACCGGTGGCGGCGGCTGATCGCCCTGCTGCGCGACGAGGAGCGGCCGGGCATCATCTACGTACCCACCCGGCGGGCCGCCGAGGACCTCGCGGCCCGGATCACCGACGCCGGCTACCCGGCGCAGTTCTACCACGGTGGAATGTCCGCCAGCGCCCGCGCCCGGCTGCACGAGGCGTTCCTCGCCGACCAGGTGCCGATCATGGTCGCCACGTCGGCGTTCGGCATGGGCATCGACAAGCCGAACATCGCCTGGGTGGTGCACATGGCGCTGCCCGACTCGCCGGACAGCTACTTCCAGGAGATCGGCCGGGCCGGGCGCGACGGCCAGCCCGCCCGCGTCCTGCTGCTCTGGCAGGCCGAGGACGTCGGCCTGCAACGCTTCTTCAGCGGTGGCCTGCCGGACGCCACCGAGTTGCGGGACCTGGCCGCCCTGCTGCGGCAGGGACCGGCCACCAAGAAGGAGCTGCGCGAGGTGACCGGGCTGGGGCCGCGCAAGCTCGGGCAGTACCTGGCCCTGCTGGAGCAGGTCGGTGCGGCGCAGCCGCGCGCCCGGCAGCGGATCGG
>NZ_SISL01000529.1:0-3787 GCF_004307965.1 Verrucosispora sp. SN26_14.1
AGACAGGCGCCGAGGTCCGCGAGCGGGTCGCGGTCCGCGCGCTCGACCAGACCCCCGAGGTCGTACGCCTGCGGCTGGCCGACGGCGACACGGTGCTGGCCCGGACCGTGGTCGGTGCCGACGGCTCCTCGGGGGTCAGTGGCCGACATGTCGGGGTGCGGTACCGGCAGGTGGATCTCGGATTGGAGGTGGAGTTGCCGGTGCCGCCGACGGAGCAGGAGCGCTGGCGACACCGGGTGCTGCTCGACTGGGGTCCGCTGCCGGGGTCGTACGGCTGGCTCTTCCCCAAAGGCGACCGGTTGACGGTCGGGGTGATCGCGGGGCGGGGCGAGGGGGACCGCACCCGCGAGTACCTGCGCCGGTTCGTGGACCGGCTGGGCCTGGCCGGGATCCGTCCGGCGCACGACTCGGGGCACCTGACGCGGTGCCGGGCGGAGGACTCGCCGCTGCGGCGGGATCGGGTGCTGGTCGCCGGGGACGCCGCCGGGCTGCTGGAACCCTGGACCCGGGAGGGGATCAGCTACGCCCTGCGCTCCGGTGAGCTGGCCGGTGACGCGGTCGCCGACGACGATCTGGCCGGCTACGAGCGGGCGGTGACGCAGCGGCTGGTGCCGTCGATGCGGGCCGGGTACCGCCTGCTCGCCGCGTTCGCCCGACGTCCGGAGATCCTGCACGCGGCGATCGCGACGCCGCCCGGCTGGCGGGCGTTCACCCGGTTCTGCCGGGGCGGGGCCGGTTTCGACGAGCTGGTGGCCCAGAAGCCGGTGCGGGTGGCCCTGGCGGTAGCCGCCCGGCTGCCCCGTCCGCGCACGTCCACCTGATCCCCTTTCTACCAGGATCCTAGGATGCTCTAGCCGTGGTGACAGCCACCACCGACCGAAGCGACACCCCAGGGGCCATCGGGAGGCACAGCAGTCTCATCAGTGCGCGGCTGTTTCCGGCCACCGACGGCGGGTAGGGCGATCGGTGAGGACAACAGCCGGCGCACCGAGGAGACACCCGTGAGCGAGAACCAGCACACCCCGCAGGACCCGACCGAGCAGTACGGCCAGCAGTCGGGTCAGCCACGCCAGCAGCAGTCGCCGCCGGGGCGGACCGACGACATGGCCCCCGAGCCGGACCACGGCGAGAAGACGTACCGGGGGACCGGCAAGCTCGACGGCAAGAAGGCGCTGATCACCGGCGGTGACTCCGGCATCGGCCGGGCGGTGGCGATCGCCTACGCCCGGGAGGGCGCGGACGTGCTGATCTCGTACCTAGGCGAGGAGGAGGACGCCGACGCGCAGGAGACCGTACGGCTGATCGAGGCCGCCGGCCGGAGGGGGATCGCGATCCGCGGCGACATCGCCGACGAACGCAACTGCGAGACGTTGATCGAGCGGGCGGTGAGCGACCTCGGCGGCATCGACATCCTGGTCAACAACGCGGCGTACCAGATGGCCCAGGAGAAGGGCATCGCGGGCATCAGCACCGAGCAGTTCGACCGGGTCTTCAAGACCAACGTGTACGCGATGTTCTGGCTGTGCAAGGCGGCCCTGCCGCACATGGGCGACGGCGCGACGATCATCAACACCTCGTCGATCCAGGCGTTCGACCCGTCGCCGCAGTTGCTGGACTACGCCACCACCAAGGCGGCGATCGCGAACTTCACCAAGGCGCTCGCCGCCGACGTGGTGGACCGGGGCATCCGGGTGAACGCGGTCGCGCCGGGCCCGATCTGGACCCCGTTGATCCCGGCGACCATGCCGAAGGAGAAGGTGGAGCAGTTCGGTCAGGACACGCCGGTCGGCCGGGCCGGTCAGCCCGCTGAGTTGGCTCCCGCGTTCGTCTTCTTCGCCTCGCAGGAGTCGAGCTACGTCACTGGCGAGATCCTCGGCGTTACGGGTGGTCGCTTCACCAAGTGAGGACGCAAGGAAGGGTCCCCTGCTAACGCCTCGTGCATAGCAGGGGACCCTTCCTAACGCACAAGCCACCACCGCCGTCGTCCCGCTGGCACGGTCGCGCGGCGGTGCCCGCCCGTCCGCCCCGCTGGGCGTGGACGCGCCGCCGCCGGGTGGGTCAGCGGGGCCAGGCGGCCAGGTGTCGGCGGATCCGGGCGATGTCGGCCGGGCCGAGCCCGTACCGGGCGAACCGCCCGTCCGGGATTCGGTCGAGGTAGTGCCCGGCCTCGCGTACGTCCTCGTCGTCGAGGGCCGGGTCGAGTTGCCGGGCCAACGCCAACAGTTCGCCGACGGACCGGTGTTCCAACGCGGAGGCGACGTCGATGTAGTCGCGTACCTCCCGCCGGTTGACCAGGGCGGCGGTCTTGTTGGCGATCAGATCGCGCACGTCCATCACCGGCCCGAACTCCATCACCACCGGACTGCGGTGCCGGTCCAGCCGGGCCAGGCTGAGCCGGATCTGCCGGCCGTCCCGGGCGACCACGAAGTCCCGCATGTCCCGGTCGAAGCCCTCGAACAGGCCGCCGAGGTCACTGTCCGGGTCCGCGTCGACCACCTCGAACCCGGCCGCCTCCAGCGCCGCCCGTACCCCGGCCGCAGCCGCCGCCGCCGCGCCCTCCACGTCCGCGAACAGGTCGACGTCCTCGGTGGGTCGGGTGACCAGCCCGTACGCCGCCCACGCGACCCCGCCGCCGAGGACGAAGCGGTGCGGCCCGGCGACGTCCAGCGCCACCCGGGCCACCTCGCGATAGAACTCGTGCGGGTGCGGGCCGGTCACGCCGATCGGAGACCCCGATGCCGGGTCTCCCAGGCCAGCCGTACGCCCCGTGGCAGGTTCAACTGTCGCCACACGCGCCGCAACGTCCGGCCGTCGACGAGACTGCGCAGGTCGTCGACGTTGGTGGTCTCCCGCAGGACGTTTTCGTACAACCAGAGCACCTGGTCGGGGTCGGCCAGGTCGAAGGCGCGGTCGGCGCACCACATCAGGCGTACCGGTAGCTCGACCACGCCCCGGGTGGGCCCGCGCAGCTCGGTCAACGTCCCGGTCACCAGCGTGGGGCGCCCGGGTCGGGCCAGAAAGGCCACGCCGGACGTGGTGGGGGAGACCGCCTGCATGCTGTCAGGGTAACCCCAGCCCATCCCATACCGGACCCACGACTTTGGTCCACCTGCCGAAACGCCGCTCTCCCGGACCGTCCGACGCCCCCTACCGGCCTGGCCGAACCCGCGCGGCGGTACGGCAGCCGCGACGGATGTGCCAACCTCCGCCTGCTGCGTCGAATGTCCGGTTATCGGATGCGGGTGGGTGGGGGTTGGGTGGAATCCGGGGTGGGGTCGGGGCGTTGTAATCGGGTGGCTGACCGCGCAGGACCGCATGCGCCGGGCAGGTCGCGGACGAATTCTCGCTCCCGCGTAGGGTGGCCGACGGATTCTCGCTCCGCCGGATTGGTGGCGGGCGGGTGTCGGAATGACCTGGCCCGGTCGGTGGTTATACCTGGTTCCGGTGCCGGGTCAGGCTTCCGGGTGGCCGGGGAATGATGCGGGCTGGCGGGTGGTTGTGTATTGACCCGACGCCGCAAAGCCTGGTCCGGTGATTCCCCTTCTCGGACCTGTGTGCGTCGGATTCCCCTTTCTTTGTCTTCTAGCGCCTGACGGCGTTTGCGTCACTCTCGATCCCCCTGTGGGTGGCGTCTTCCCCCGAATGGAGCTTGTGATGAACTCGAAGCTGTTGCGTAAGAGTGTTCTTGGTGTTGCTGGTCTGGCGTTTGCTGGTGGTGTGTTCGCTGGTCCGATCGGGCAGGCTGACGCCGCCCCTGTCACGGCTGGTTCGTTGGTGGCGGTGCAGG
>NZ_SISL01000053.1:0-21660 GCF_004307965.1 Verrucosispora sp. SN26_14.1
GTCGGTCCGTCCGGCCGGAGCCGGACGGACCGACGACTGTGCGTTCCCGATCGGCACGAACTCAGCCCGCCTGGTCAGAGGCGGCCAGTTGCCGCACCACCTCGTCGACGCCGGCCGAGCCGCTGAGCAGTTGCTGGGACAGTCGGCCCATCAGGTCCAGGGTCTTGGAGGAGAGCGCCACGTGCAGGGCCGGCTTGCCGTCCGCGGTCTCGGCCACGATGCCGGCCACCGCCGGGCCGCCCTGCGACACGTCGATCGTGGTGTCGGCGGCGATCGCGCCCGCGTCCGCGTAGAAGGCCTTGAGCGCCTCGGTCGAGGTGAGCGAGCGGACCAGGTCGGCGGCGACCTTCGGGTCCTTGGTCCACTTCGCCACCCCGTAGCCGATCCCGCCGTCGAAGGGCAGGCTCGGGGTGGTGCCCTCGGTGACCACCGGCGCGTTCATCACGCCGAGCTTCTCCGGCGTCAGGAACTCGTTGAAGTCCTTCCAGTGCCCGACGTCCGACATCAGCCCGATGACGTGGGCGGCCTTGCCGGACTGGAAGAGGGCGAACCCGTCGTTGAACATCGCGGTCGAGTTGGCGCCGTCGGTGTTCAGCCCGGCGTCGCCGGCCTCCTGCCAGAGCTGGAACACCCGCTTGACGTGGGGTGAGTTCCAGTCGCGCTTGCCGGCGATCCAGTCGTCGTACTCCTGCGCGGTGAGCGTGGCGGAGCCCAGTGCGGAGAGCCAGAACTGGATGCCCGCGCCCTCCTTGTTGCCGAGCGCGAAGCACTTGGCACCGGCCTTGGCGATGGCGGCGCAGTCGCTGAGGAACTCGGTCCAGGTCGTCGCCGGGGCGGCGGGGTCGAGCCCGGCCTTCTCGTACACCGCCTTGTTGTAGTAGATGGGGTGGCCCTGCAACGTCACCGGGCCGGCGTAGGTGCGGCCGTCCTTGGTGAAAGCGTCCCAGCCGGCCAGGCGCTCCCGGTCCTCGGCGAGGTACTCGTCGAGCGGCACCAGCGCGTCGACCCGGTCCCGGATCTGACCGCCGCCGTTGAAGAGCATGACGTCCGGGCCCTTGCCGGTCTGGATCGCCGCGCCCAGCAGCGTGTAGTACTGGTCGAACGGCTGCGCGACGAACTCGACCGTCACGTCCGGGTGTTTCTTGGCGAAGTCCGCCTTGGCCTTGTCGAGGTACGGCGCGGCGGACGCCTCACCGGACTTCCAGTCCCACACCACCAGCTTGCCCTCCGCGCCACCGGCGGACCCGCCCGATCCGGTGGCGCTTCCACAGCCGGCCATCGCTACCAGTCCCACAACGAGGACGGCGGACCATATTGTGCGCTGTTTCATCGTTGTTCACCTCTGAACGGCAATGGCCGACGGCTCCACCGCAGGCCAACAATGTGCGAAAACGTAACTCGTATGACGTCTGACGTCAACGGTCGGACGTACACTGACCACCGGACGTCGTGCCACGGCAAGCAAATCGGAGGGGACATGACGCCATCGCAGGAGACGACCGTGGATGCCACGGCCGCCCCGGCCTGGACCCGCCGGCCGCAGAACCTGGCGCGCGCCGTCACCGCCGAGCTGGTGCAGCGGATCGTGCGCGGGATGCACCCGTCCGGGTCTCCCCTGCCCCCCGAGCCCGTGCTCTGCGAGACCTTCTCGGTGAGCCGGACCGTGGTCCGGGAGGCGGTGAAGGTCCTCCAGGAGAAGGGCCTGGTGCAGGTACGCCAGGGCGCCGGCACCACGGTCACCGAGCCCTCGAACTGGGACATGCTCGACGAACTCGTCCTCGCCGCCACCATCGCCGAGGACGACAGCCTCGCCATTCTCGACGACCTGGTGGTCACCAGACGGCTGCTCGAATCGGACATGGCGCACGTCGCCGCCCGGCAGGCCGACGCCGAGACCATCGAGCGCCTGCGGGCGCTGGTCGACCGGATGGACGAACTCGTCGACGACACCGTCGCCTACCACGAGCACGACCGGGCCTTCCACGACACGGTGATGCAGGCGTCCGGCAACCGGATCGCCCGAGGGGTCGTCCGCTCGCTGGAGAGCCAGGTCGCCAACACCGCCCGGTACATGGGCCGCACCCAGCGCTCGCTCTGCGTGGCGTCCAACCGGGGACACCGCCGCATCTACGAGCGGATCGCCGCCCGCGACCCGGCCGGTGCCGCCGACGCGATGTTCACCCACATCACCGAGGCGTGGCTGGTCCGCCGCAAGGGCTCCGGCAAGCCGACCCGACTGCAACGCTGACACCGCCCCTCCACTCGCCGCCGGCAGCCGTCACCGGTCGTCGACCGGTGACGGCTGCCGTGGTGATCCCGCTGTCCTGTCGAGGTCAGGAGAACTGCGCGAAGAACCGCCAGATCTCACCCTTGGTCCAGGTCGTGATGCCGCTCTCGCCGTACGTCCCGTCCACCGGGCCGGGCATGTGCCCGTTGTCGAAGGCCGCCCACTGCACCGGGTAACCCGACCGGCAGCCGGAGTACAGGGTGGTGATGTGGGTGCGGCTGCCGCCACCGGGCTCGGGCGGGTTCTGCGCCGCGCACCCGTTGTTGCGGACGAACGTGTCGCGCAGCGCGCGCCCCTGACCGATGTTGAGCACGTTGTCCGTGATGCCGTGCAGCCCGAAGTACGCGATCGGCTGGGTGCCGCCGGAGCAGCCGCTGATCTGGGCACCGGCGATCACCGCGACGGCCCGGAACACGTCGGCCCGCGCGCAGGCCAGGGCGTAGCTCATGCCGCCGCCCCAACTGAAGCCGGTGGCGAAGCGCTGCCTCGGGTTGACGCAGAGGTCGGCCTCGATCCGCCGGATCATGTCGTCCACGAACGTGACGTCCTCGCCACCGGCGTTGCCCCAGCCGTTGCCGAGCCCCTGCGGCGCGACCAGGATCGCGCTGTTGTTGGACTGCTCCTGCTGGCCGTAGTACGACCAGGCGGTCCCGCTGGTGCCGCCGTTGGAGATCTCCTGCATGGTGCCGCCACGCCAGTGGAAGGCGAAGATCAGCCGGTACGGGTTGTTCGGCTGGTAGTTGGCGGGTACGCGCAGGATGAACGACCGGCTCTTGCCGCCGCTCTGGATCGTGTGGGTGCCGCTGGTCAGGGTCGGCGTACGGCCGCATCCGCTGCCGCCCGTCGGCGGCGGGGTGGGGTTGCTCCCGTCGACGCGGACGAGCTGCCACTGCTGGTTGCCGCCGTTCCAGTCCGCGTACTGGACGATGTTCGCCCCGTCGGCGGTCGACGCGCCCTGGACCTCGACGACCTTGCCGCTGTGCCGGCTGACCAGCCGGACGTGACCGCCGTCCGAGTCGGCCAACCGGAACTGCTGGTTGGCCCCGTTGTTGTCCGACCAAGCGACGATCGGGGCACCGTCGGCGGTGGACTGGTTCTGCACGTCGAGGACCTTGCCGGAGTGCCGGGACTTGAGCCGATAGAAGCCGCCGCCCGAGTCGACGAACTGCCACTGCTGGTTCGCGCCGTTGTTCCGCGTCCACTGACTGATCCGCGCGCCGTCGTTGGTGGCCGAGGCGTACAGGTCCAGCGCCTTGCCGCTGGTCCGGTTCACCAGGACGTACCACGCGGTGGTGTCGACCGTCGCGGCGGACGCGGGCGCGGCGTTCACCGCCACGACCGTGCCGGCCGTCATGACCACGGCGAGCGCGGCGGCCAGTCCGGATCGTCGACCGCGTCTCGGCGGGGAGGCGGGACGGGCCTCGCCGATGACTGTCATGGTCCACTCCTTCGGTCGGGGTCGCCTGCGGGCGGGACCGCCCGCACGCGCCCGGCTGGGGGTGCCGGCGTCCGGTGGTGGCGTCAGCACGTCGGTGTGTCGTGGGGATGCCCGGACGGCGGCGCCCGATCCGGCGACACGAGCCCACGAGGGAGCGGTCCACCAGGTCGGGACGCCGTGTCGACGCCGGACGACCGGACCGCTCGCTCATCGAAATCTAACGATGCAAACGTCATACGTCAAACGACAGATGTAGGGCTGGCCCGGAAAGTGGCTGCACTACGCCTCGCCGGGGACCAGAATGGCGCGGTGCGGATCACCGAGATCGACCCCGGCGCAGACGAGACACTGGCCCGAACGCTGCTGTCGATCCAGCACGCGGCGTACGCGGTGGAGGCATCGCTCATCGGCGACGACCGCATCCCACCCCTGCACGAGACGCTCGACGCGCTGCGCGCCGCGCCGCTGCGCTGGCTCGGCGCCCACCACGACGAACGGCTCGTCGGCGCGGTGGCCTGGTCGGAGAACCCCACCGAGCTGGACATCGACCGACTCGTGGTGGACCCGACGGCCCACCGTCGCGGCACCGGCACCGCCCTGGTGCGGACGCTCCTCGCCTCGGCCGGCGACCGGCGGACCGTGGTCGCCACGGGCGCGGCGAACCTCCCGGCCCGCCGGCTCTACGAGCGTCTCGACTTCCGCCTGATCGGTGAGCGCGAGGTCGTCCCCGGCCTCCGGATCGCCGAGTACGTCCGAGAACCGGCGACCTGAACCACCCTCCCGTCGTCACCTGCTTCGCCCCGGTCCAGGGAGACGGGTGGCGCGTCGGGCTCCGGGACAGGAACGGGTGGTCAGACCAGCCCGAGGCTGATGGCGAGTTGGGTGATCGTCGTCGACGCGTCCTGGTCGCGGGCGACGTGGGCGACCATCTCTCGTACCGCCGGTCGGTGTCGGATCTCGGCGGGCGCGGTGGCGTCGGCCTGGATCAGCACTCGGGCGGCGTTGGTGGCGTCGTCGGTGTCCAGGTAGGCGCGAGCGGCGTCGACGAGGTGCGCGGCGCGATGCTCGACGGGCAGCCACCGCCACTGGTCGCGGCCGATCGCCTTCTCGTGCCGCGCGACGGCGTCCGAGGTGTCGCCGAGTGCGATGGCGGCGGTGACCCGGGCCAGTTCGACGGCGGTCGGCCCGAAGGCGGTGCGGTGGTGGTCGTGTCCCTCGCCGACCCGGGCGGCCATCTCGGCGGCTTCGTCCAGCAGGTCAGCGGCGGCGCGGTCGTTGCCGCAGGTCGCGGCGATGAGGGCGGCCTGCACGAGCAGGCTGCCGCAGAGCGACACCTCCGGTGGTTCGCCGGTGTCGGGGTCGGGTGGGGCGATCTGGTAGGCGGCGGCCAGCATCACCGAGCGCGCCCGCGCCGACGTCCGGAGCACCTGCCCGAGCTGGACCGACGCGCACGCCAGCAACAGCCGGTCACCGGTGGCGGCGGACATGGCCCGGTCGGCGGCCAACCAGGCAAGCTGATGCTCGTCCAGCTTGACCAACAACGCCGTGGTGACCCGGTACGCCTCCACCACCAGCGCCCGACCCGCCTCCGGGTCCTGGGCGTACGCCCGATGCACGGTGGTCAGCAGCCCCGGCAGCAGGTCGATCAGGTGCGGGTATCGAGCGTGCTGGTAGGTGGTCCACGCGTGCGCGACCTCCCGCGCCACCCGCTCCGGCGGCATCACCTCGCCGCGCGCCGACGGTCGACCGAGAGCCATCTCGTACGTCGACATCGCCGCCCTGATCCGCGCGACACCCTCGTGACGCTCGACCGCATCGGCGGGCTCGACGTCACGGCCGAGCAGAGTCGCGGCGTCCACCCGCAGCACGGTGGCGATGTCGCGGATGACCGACAGCCGCTCCAACGACCGCACGCCGCGCTCGACCTTGTCCACCCAACTCTTCGACTTTCCCAGGCGGTCGGCGAACGTCTGCTGCGACAGATTCCGCCGCGCTCGCAGGTAGGCGACCCGCCGCCCGATCGGTACCGGGTCACCGGGCACGACGCCACCGCCGATCCGGCACCGCCCGGGTGGTCTCCTCGACCGGTATCCGCTCCGCCTCAGCCTGCGCCAGGATGCGCTGCTTCGCGGCCTCCCGCTCCGCCGCTTCCGCCTGCTCGCCTCGACTCTGCACCGGCTCGCGCTGTACACCGTCCACCCGCTACCTCCTCGAAAGGCACGGCAAGGTGCGCTCGAAAGACGACCTTCGCTGTGCTGACAGAAGGGGCGCGGCTCACCTGTGAGCTGGAGGCGGCACCTCACGCGCCGGTCGCACCCCGTGATCCCATGTTCACGGGGCGCAATGAGGGTGGACAGGTACACGGCAGGCCACGCCATGCGACCTGCGGGAAAGGTGGTACGTGTTGTGCGACTACGCCCCGACCAGCGACGCCAACTCGGCCAACTCCTTGGTCATCGCCCGCCGACGCTTCTCGGCGATCGACTGGACGATGTCCCGGGCGTACCGCTGCTGCCGCAGCCAGGCCGGTGCCCGATCCCGGAGGTCCATCAGCACACCGGTCGCGTCCGCGTACGCACCCGTCTGGGCGTGTGACCACGCGACGTCCAGGTAGTGCCGCTGCCGCGATGACGGGGTCACCTGCGGAGACTGGTGCACCTGCTGCGCGAGAGCCAATGCCTCGTCGGGACGGCCCGCGATAACCGCCGACTCCACCCGCATCAGGTGCACACCCTCGGCCGAATAGTCGTTACCCGTGATGTCGGCGTCCGGATTCGGCCGGTCACCAAGCCGGTGCGCACCCGCCGCCGCCAGGTCGAGCATGTCCCGGGCGTCGTCGTGCCGGGCATCCCGCACCGCCGCCGACGCGCCCTTGATCAGCAGGAAGCCCCAGGCGGACAGGTGGGCAGGTGAGGCGGTGGACAGTTTCGGCTCCACCTGATCGGCGGTCCGTACCGCCAGCACCTCGGCCTCCTCGAACCGGGCCTGCCGCAGCAACAGCCAACACATCGGTGCCACCGCTGCGGCACCGACCATCTGATCCCCGCTGCGACGAGCGTGATCAAGTGCCGCAGTGAGCGCGACATGCGCAAGGTCAACACGGCGTAGCTGGATGAGGAGCCGACCCGCCAACTGGTGCGCCTGTGACGCCAGCGCATGCGCGGCCAACCGCTCATCACCGTCAGCGACGTCGACGAACGTCCGCGCCTCGTCGAGCAGGCCGGGGATCAACGTGAGGGCTGCCGCGTAGTCATTGGCGTGGTAAATCGTGTTCGCCGCCTTGATCGACCGCCGCACGTCAGCGGCAGTCGGTGGGCCGATCTCGGGGTCGTCCACCACGGAACGCCCATCGAGGCCCGAGACCGGCGTCAGAGCGCGACGGACATCGACAAGACCCAGCGGCGCGGCATCGGGCTCACGCATCGCCTGCGCCTGCGCAGCGGAACCCATCAGCGCGGACGTCGGTACGCCAAGAGCAGTTGCTAACTTGTTCAACGTCGACATACGGGCGCTGGTCCGCTCGTTTTGCTCCAGCTTCCGAATCGTCTCCACGCTGACGCCCGCCCGCTCCGCCAGCCGCTCTTGAGTGAGAGTGGACTCGCTGCGCAGTCTGCGTAGGTGATCACCGATCGTCGTGAGCATGGCAGCCTCCCCGGAGAACCGACTGAGCCCGAACCCGCCGACCGCCCGACGGGCCACCACTCCGGACGGTACACCTCATCGACTCGAAGGCCGGGACACCGAACACCCGGGGGCCACGCTGCCCGCGCGCGGGCTGATGGCATGGGCAGCTCGAGGATCAGGGTTTGAAGCGGAAGGTGCAGCCACGTGCGACAAAGCGACAGTCGAGCCGATCACGGCAAACTACTACGCGGCCAGACTCATCCGCTCGCACAGCCCCCGCAACTCGGGCGACGTCGCACCCTTACGCAGCAGCGACCGTGCCGTATCCCGCGCCGACACCGACGAGCGGGCATGCTGCGATCCGACCCGTTCCGCAGCAAGCAGCATCCGCACCGCATCCCGATCCCGGCCGACCGCCTCGGCGGCACGGCCCATGTCGAGCCAGAAATACACCTGCCGTACGGCAGGCAGGCCCGCCAGATCCACGCCCGACGCCGTCTGCAACGCCGCCTCCGGACGACCCGTGTCCAGCAGGAACGCCATCAACCACAACGCCACGTTCCGTGGCCCCCAGGCGAGGTCCCAACTGTCGGTCTCCCCGGTGTGCGCCGCGATCCGCCCCGCCTCGGAAAGGTGCTCCTCCGCACCCGCCTGATCCCGCAGCCCGGCGAGGTGATGCGCCCGCGCCAGGTGCAGGAATCCCAACACGTCCAACGCGCCATCAGCCGCGCTGCCCGCAAGATCGGCAGCCGCGACGTCACACAGCGCTTGCGCCGGACCGTACGCGCCCGAATAGGCCGACACCCGCGCCCGGTTCGCCGCCGCGACCCCGGCCGCCACCGGGTCATCGAGCAACCCGGACGCCTCGGCGCACCGCTCTGCCGCCAGCCACGCATGCGCCGGGTAGCTGACGTTCAGCAACGACCCCATCGCCACGCCGTACACCGGCACCATCTCCGTCAACGCCACTCGCCGATCGGTGAGGCCGTGCATCGCCGGCACCAGGTCGACAAGCCGCCGCAACGCACCCGCGTAATCACACCGCCCGTACAGACCGCGCACGAGCGCCGCCTCACGGCGGACCTGATCGACCGTCGCCACCGCATCGGAACGCTTGGACATCGACGTGTCCATCATGATCCGCCACACTCGCTCCGCGTCGATGCGCGCCGCGTCGAGCTGCCGATCAGCCGGTGTGTACGCCTGCCCGGTCAGGTCCACTACCGAGTACTCAAGAGCCGCCGCCAGATCCACCACCATGTACCGGTCGGTGCGCTGCTGGCCACGCTCGATCCGTGACCACGAGGTGTGGGAGATCCCCGCCCGACTGGCCGCGTAGCGCACACTCCAACCACGCAACTCCCGACGAGCACGAATACGATCACCAATCGAGGGATCAACAGGTATCGGCCGACGAGCCATCAGCGGGACTCCCAGTCATACGAGAACTCCTGCCGACCGTCTCTGGCAGGGCTGCCACTCCGGACGGTACACCGACCAGCACCGACAGCACCCGTTCCAATCTGCGCATAGCGATGCGCACACGCCCAAACTCAATGCATCGATGGGATTTGTATGGGTGTGTTCAACTAACATCAACCGCGACAACAACGTCATCGCATCACACGGAGGGCGCCCACCCTCGGCCACGACCGGCACTGGCCGATGCAGACACTGGCCGTGGCCGCATTGCTCGACTGTCTCGTGCTCACGACCAGCTCGCCTTTGACCGCCGCTGCCACTCCGCCGGGTAGGACTCTCCGACGTCAGCTCAGCCCAGCCCTCGGCTCCGGCAGATACGCCCCGTACTTCTGCTTGATAAGGGAGTTAAAGGCGTAGCCCCACAACCTCGTCCCGCGGAAAGTAAACACCTGACCGGCCCGCACATCTACGATCGCGGGCTGGGCCATCGCCGCGAAACCCGGCAGATTCAATCGGTATGCCTGCCCGGTGAGGGCTACGGCGGCGGAGTCCACCGAATCAGACACCAGGACGGGCAGCACTATGACGCCCGACTGCAGGCCGCGCCACTGGCCCTTGCGCGCCAGTCCCAGGTTCACCACGCCCTCGACGAAACCGCGTAGGAGTTCCTCGTCGACGCGCTCAAACTTCGCGGCTACCGCGAAGACGTGCAGCCGAGTCAGCGCCCGGAACTGCGTACGGTAACCAACCAACACCGGCATCGATCCGATGCTCTCATCGGTAACAGCACAACCGTCGGCGGCGAGCCTTCGCCGGAAGACTTCCAGATAGCCATCCTTCGAAATCATCTCACTGACTCTCCTTTCCGCCTCGCCACCTGTCGATCAACGCGAAGTAGGTTGGTACACCCACAACAACCCTGAACAGATAAACAAGGGCCACCACCAACAGGAAGAAGCCAACGGCGTTTCCTAGAATCCGGAACAGGCCGTAGGATAATGACCAGTGAAGGGCAACCGGCTTGCCGTAGTAGCAGCGGCTCGCTCCGGGGCCCGCACACGCTTCGCTCAACTCGGTCGTCATTCCGACGTCCTGCGGGCTGGCGACGGAACCACCGAGCACCGCTTCAGTCACTCGCCCGTCGTCATGCCTGACAGCGAACCGGCAGACCCACCAGTAACCCAGTCCTTGGTCGCTCACAGGGCCGACCTGACGGCATTCTTCCACCGTCGCCTGCACCGGCCGCTCGGTCGGGCCGTAAGGGCGGACGAATCCGGTACCGGGATAGAGAGTGGCGACTGTCAGGTACAGCAGCACCAGCACGTACGCGACAACGAGGGTGATCGCCATAAAGAACAACTGCCGGAAACGGTAGAGAACAGGTCCGCACCGTTGCCAGACCAGCAGTTCGCGGGACCGAAAATCCCGCGAACTGCTGGCCTGATCGGATCGATCGGTCACCTGAAGCCGCTCCCGAGCAGCCCACCTACGATCTGCGGCACTCCAGTCGCCGGATTGAAGGAGTAACCCTCATTCCAGAGTTGCACTAGATCATCTCTCGTCGTCGGGGCGACGGCGCCAATCGTTGCGGCCGCGGCACCGTCCATCGAAGCAGCACCCTTTATTAACAAACGGCCGGTATCAAGGGTGACCGCAGCGTGTCCGCTGAATCCTCCACCGGCGTCGGCTGCGTCATCTAACCACGTGCGCGCAGAGCCCCTGACGAACTGGCCGAGGTTCCTGTGCGACGTGCCACCGATCACCCGACTGATCGCCGCTGGCGTAGCCTGCTGCGCGGCGCCGAGAGTACCACGCCCCAAGGCGGTGAGGGCAGAGAAGGCCCCGGACCCTGCACCTCTAAGGCCTCCTCCGACGAGTCCACCCACGGCACCCCCGAGTGCGGCGCCTACGGCTCCACCTCCAAGTCCGAGTAGTGCGCCGACACCCGCGTCGAACGCCAAACTCTTGGCCGAACACCGACTCTGATCACCGCCGGCGCACTTGAGCCCACCACTGACCAGCCCGGTAACTACACCACCGAGAGCACCACACAGGAGTGCCCCACTGCCGCCAGTCACCACCGTGCATGTGAGCCCGACAGCGACGCCCGCCACCACGCCCACCACGTCGGCGTTCTGCACTGCCCAATTTCCGATGCCGGAGGCGACACTTCTAACCTTCTGGCCGCTTCGGCACCAGAAGCTGGCTTGGCATTCGCGTTGTTTGCGTTCTGCTTCGGCGCGTTCGTTGCTTGCTTTACGGAACGCTTCGCGCTGCTGCTGGCAGCTGGATCCGCAGGCCGGGGGGACGTACTTCTTGACGATCCTGGTTGTGGTCTCCCCGGAGGGAGTGGTGTCGACGTAGGCGCGGTCGCCGGTGTCCTCGTTGTTCTCCGTGAAGTACATGCCGGTGGGGTCGGCGTTGTCGATGGGGTTGTTGCCGCCGTACTGGTATGCGTTGTACTGGGCCGGATCGTCGGCGACGAGGACCGGGTCCACGGAGATAAACCGGCCCAGTGTCGGGTCGTACTGCCGGGCGCCGACGTTGGTCAGCCCGGTGGGGTCGATGTCTCCACCGACGAATCCCTTGTTGTTGACCCAGACCGGGTTCGCGCCGCGGGGCGCCCCGTATGGGGTTTGGCGGCGGATGGAGACGGCCTGGGTTCCGGCGTTGACGGCGGTCTGTTGCGTGCCCTGGTGGTCGTTGAAGAGCCAGGTCAGGTCGGTGGTCGCCGAGCCTGCCTTGCGGGATGCGCAGATAGTGCCGGCGAAACTGTAGTAGCGAGTACCGGTGTTGACGCTGCCTTCGCGGCGGATCTCCTGCCCGGGAAGGTAGAGGGTGGTGCCGTTGCTGTCGCGGCGGATGATCCTGGTGCCGTCGGCGTCGTAAATGTTGGTTTCGATGGTCTGGCCGCCGGCCGCGACCGTGGCGAGCTTGCCTTCGGCGTCCCATCCGAGGGTCTGGCTGTTGGTGCCGGTGCCGCAGTTGTTCGCGGCGGTGCCGGTCGGCCGGCAGAGGGTGTTGCCGGCACCATCGTAGGTGTAGCTGTTGACGACGCTGCTCTGACCTGGCGCCTGGGTCGTCATTGCGGTAACGGCGTGTGGGCGCACGACGTTCTGGCCGCCGGTCGGCACCGTGTAGGTGCGAGTGGTGTCGCCGCTGGCGGTGTGGCTGGTCTCGGTCAACCGGGAGCCGGTGCTGTTAAAGGTCCAGTCGTGCCAGTACGGTGCCGGGCCGCCCAGGTTCGCCACCGTCGGGTCGGCCTGGCAGTCCACCCCGGCCTTCGGCGTCCAGGCGGTGGATAGCCGGCCCAGCGGATCTTGCCGGAAGCACTGAGTGTCGGCCTGACCTAGCTGCGGCCTCTCCTCGATCGAGGTGATGTTGCCGCTGTGGTCGTAGCTGTAGTTGCGGTCGGAGACCGTATCGGCGGTGGTTTCCCGTTCAACGGTGGTGCGCTCGATGCGGCGGGTGGATTCGTCGCGGAACACGGTGTCCTGAGTCCAAACGCCGCCGGGCATCTTGTAGATCGAACGTCTGCGCTCGCCATAGGCGGTGTAGCTAGCGGTGGCCATCGTGCCGACCGAGCCGGTGAGGCTGGTGTCCAGCCGGACGGGCATCCCGGTGGTGGCGTGGTAGTCGGTGGTGACTTCCTCTGTGACCAGCCCACCACCAGCCGGGTAGGAGATGGAGGTCGGCGCGCCGGTCGCGGCCGAATAGTTGTAGGCGTAGATGTAGGTGCCGCTCAGGCCGGTCTCGTTGCCGGGGACGACGTAGTTGGCGCCCTTGGGCTGGTAGCGGTCATCGAAGCTGCGCACCTGCCACCGGTAGGCGTTACTGCTGCCAGCCGGCTCATAGCGGACCGCCTGGGTCAGTTGGCCCCTGAAGCCGCTCTGCCCGGTGTAGAGGGTGTCGTACCTCCATTCGGCGCGCAGCGCTCCGTTGGCGGAGTCGTCGCGCAATTCCTTCTTCCGGCCCAGCGCGTCGTAGACGTACCAGAGCACTTCACCGCGAGCGTCGGTGGTCTTGGTCAGTTCGTTTATGTCGTTGAAGGTGCTGGTCGTCGTGCCCTTGTCGGGATCGGTCGTACGCCACAGGCGGCCCTTGGCGTCGTACTCGTTGTCCCACCTGTTCCCTGCCGGGTCGACGGTCCTGACCAACTGGCCCTTGCGGTTGTAGACGTACTCCGTTTCCTGGTACGCACCGCCGACACCGGCGGTGGTGGTGTGCTGACGCAGCTTGGCTACGCGGCCCTCGATATCAGTCACGGTCGTGGTCGGGGTACCGCCCTGTGGTGGAGTCACCCTGGTCAGGTCACCCTCGTGGACGGTGATCGTGCGCCACTTCTCTACCAGGTTCGATACTCCATCACCGGCCAGGAATATCGTGTTCGTGGGGCGCGACCCACGGTCGAACACGGTCTTGGAAACGGCGGGGACAGACCATTCCGGCTCCCACCACAACGTGCCGGAGGGGGCCCCGGGTTCGGCGTGTGCCCCGTAGAAGGTCGCGGCGCGGCCGAGACTGTCGTAAATCGTGTCCGAGACCACTCGGTTTCCGGTGTCGTCTACCGCCAGGCTCTGCGTCTGCCGGGAGCGCAGCAACCCGTCGAGGATCTCGTACGAGGTGACGTAGTTGCCGTCCGCGTTCAGAACCTGTGCCCTGACGAACGGATAGGCATTCCTGCCAGCGGCGAACGTGTAGGTGTACTGCGCGGATGGGGTGGTCGGGTTGGCCGCCTTGGTCCAGCCCAATCCCCATACCTTGCTGACACGTCCGAGCGCGTCGTACTCGACGTCAGAGACAATTCTGTTGTTGGGATCGATGGCCTTGACGGTGGCGCCCCAGTAGGGATTGGTGTCCACGGACGAGGTCCAGTTGAACGGCTCGGGGCCCGTCGTCGTCACCTTCGTGACAGGGCCGCCCACGGCCGGCGTGTACGCGGTCGTGGTGACGTTGCCCTTGATGTCGGTCGCGCTCACCGGGCGGCCGGTGGTGTCGTAGCTGCCCTGTGACACGACCTGCCAGACCGTGCCCGTTCCCGCTGCCCAGTCCTTGAGCTGTTCGGTCCTCGTCACCAATCCGAAGGTCGGTGCATCGTCGACACTGCTGGCCCCGTCGTAATAGGTCCGCCCGTCGGAGATCACGTCGTCGATGGTCGACGGGTTCGTGCCGCAGGCCAGCGCGGTGGTGGTCGTCTGCTTCACCATGGTGGTGAGGTTCTTGCTGGTGTTGCGGTTGTAGCGGTAGGTGATGCACTTCTCGTCACCGGTGACGGCGACGTCGCCGTCGTCCTGCGACCAGTTGACCGTGCCGTACGTGTGATCCAGATTCTTGGTGCCCCGCGAGGTACGCCAGCCGCGGCTGCCGTCGACACCAAGAGCGGTCGCCGTGTAGGTGGTCTGCGTGTCGACGAACCTGGCCTCGACGGTGTCACCGTTGATGGTCCGGCTCGCCGTGGGGTTAGATCGCCACGGCACGTTCACCGTCTTCGACACCGGCCTGGTCTCGACCCCGTTGTAGACGACCTGCTCCCGCATCTGGCCGGCGAACTGGTCCTCGTCGTAGACGGTCTCGGTGCCCAGTGAGGCCGGAACCGTCACGCTGCGAGTGCCACCACTCGGGCTGGCCTTGTCGCCATGCATGCCCCGCATGAAGGTCGTCACCGCGAGCGTCTGGGTCGGCGAATCGTCACCGACACGGGTCTTGACCTGCGCGTAGCCACGCCATTGCGACCACGTCTTGCGTTCCGGCCTGGTCAGACCGTCGTCGTCGGCGTAGTGCCACGCCGGCGCTCCCACGTACTCGTACCAGGTGTGCTTCGAGGGCGCCTGGTGGCCGTTGGCCAACTGTACGTCGTCCTCGGCCACGTGCTCGACCCGGTGCTTGTGCCACCATTCGGTGATCAACCGCTGCCCGGTCGGGTCGGCCGGGTCCGGCACTCGCACCGGGTAGCACCGCTTGGTGTTCGTGTGCGGATCCAACCCCGCCACCATCGCCTCGGTGCACTCGGGCTCCGCGTAGTCCACCTTGATCCGGGCACCGGTCTCCGTCACGATGCTGGAGATACGCAGCCAGTTGTCGGTCGTGCCGTTCGCGGTCAACACCCGGTTCGGCAACGACACCGCCTCGAACGTCACCGGCGGTAGGTTGACGGTGCCGCCAACGTGCCCCGCGTGGTCGATCCTGTTGAGCCACAGCCCGGTGTGCGTCGAGTCTGCCGTCGCCGCGAACGTGTGCGAGAGGGTCCAAGACTCCACGTCCTGCCACGCCGGAGTGGTCTTCGTGGTGTCCCACACTCTCGCGGTGATCTTCTTCAACCGCTTCGTGGTCCAGAACGTCGGCGAGTACTGCTGCGGACACGACGTCGCCGACGCCTTGCACTCCTGGTCCCAGGGGGTGTCTTTCCACGATGCTTTCACCGGGTTCGACTCGGTGCCGCAGTTCGAGAAGCACCGCATGTCCGTCTCGAACAGAACCTGCCCGTACGGGGTGATGCTGCGCTCGGTCACCCCGTGGATGGCTGATGTGCGGTCGTACGTGCCGTAGTCGATTCGGTTCAGATAGCCGTCCCGGTCGTAGGGCGCGTCATCGGAGTCGGTGTCGTTGCGGGCATACTTGTTGGTGTTCTTGCCATACCACAGCGACATCGTGTTGCCGCGCACGTCGACGATGTAGTCCAGGTTCCACCGCCACGCCTGCTGGCAGTGTGAGTTGGCGAAAGCAGTCTGGTAACACGGTTCACCTGAGTGGTTGCCGAACACCGGCACCGACAACGTCGATCCGGTCTTCGCCGTATGGCCGGGCAACGAGTGCAGGCCGAAGAAGTACTGCGTGCCGTCGGTGGTGGTGACCTTCCAGTGCTCACCGTTGTTGTCGCCGTTGCCCGTCGCACCGATCAACTTCTCGATCTTTGAGCCGTCTTCTGAACGGGCGTGCCAGCCCTTGCCGGTCTCGAACACCAGCTCCGTGCTGCGGCCGTTCAGGTTCATCGTCGCGTTCTCTGAGCGCCAGCACAGGTCGCCGGTGTCGTTCGTGTTGTTCGCGCCGCTCTTCTTCCGGTCTTCCGCGCACGGCACATACCGCCGCTCGATGAACCCGGGCGAGTAGTCGAAGCCTTCACCGATCCACGACGGCTGGTTGTTCGTCACCTCCGACCGACCGTCAACGGAGGCTGAGGAGTACGCGAAGCTGACCGACGGTTCCGGGCCTGTCGCCGGAGGCGTACGCAGGGGGTAGCTCCACGAGAAGTCACCGGAAGACCCACCTGCGGACCACGTCGACGAAGGCGCGAGACTGGTAGCGGTGAAGTCCCCGTCCGCGCCCGACCCCGCTGCCGCCAGGGCGAGGAAGGGACCATTCGCCTGGGGCGTCAACTCCCCCGACAGCCGCGCCAGTTCCCTCGGTACCGCCGAGGTGGGACCAGCGACCACCTCGGCGGTCGCCACTCCGGTAGCGAGGTCGTTTGTCGTCGGCAACAGCACCGATCGGCAACCTGGCGCATCGGGTGTGGAAAGGGCACAGGCCGGAACCTGCCACAGCCGCAGCCGCGACGCCCAGGACCCGCCCACCGCATGCCGAAACGAGTTGTAATCCACCGACACCTTTGCCGTGCCGGCGCCAGCCCCGGCCGGCGCCGTCACCTTCAATACGAGACCGTCACGCCAGGTGTCCGGCAGTGATTCCCGGTCCACCACCTGAACGTCCACACTGCTGACCCGCGCACCGGCCGCACCAACACCGCGGGCGACCCATACCGGCAGCGCACCCGCCCTCATGCCCCGACCAGCCACGCTCTGCGAATCGAGCGTCACCCGAGCGGTACTGGCTGCGGGCCATACCGGTTTCGGAACCGTTGTCTCCTGCACTTGCTTTTGCGTCCACGCACGACCCGACACCGGGCCACCGTGCGAATCGAGCTTCTCCACCGGCGGCCGTGCTGGTTCTGCCCTCGGAGCAGCGGCCTCAGCCGGCAGACTCACCAGCAGCGACGCCGCCACGGGAACCACCGTCAGGCCTGCGATCCATCGGCGAAGGCGGCCCGCTCGATGAGTACTCCGTCGAAGCTGCTGCAAATCGTGAACAGGGCGTGCAGACAACATGCTTTCTCCCCGGTAAGGACAGCCGCACGAAGCAAGGCTAAGGTAGGACTTATCGGCGGTGCAGTATCTGGACGTCGGATCCATGCGATCGCCCCGAACCGACACAGGGCGTGAGCGACACCTCAGCCGAGTCAGCGGTGGCGAAGCTCTGAGCGCACTGCTGACCGGGTTGGCCGGGTTACGAGTCGTACAGCAGATACACCGCCGTGTCCGTCAGCGCACCCTGGAACACAGCGACCTCATCGATGCCGCCGATCCACGGATCGACCAACTGGCCTTGCCACAGGGTTCGGCCCACCAGCAGCGGGCCGGTCGATGCCATCGGGGTGAACGTGATGTTCTGCGTGACCGCTTCGAGCTCACCGTTGACGTAGAGGCGAATCTGCTTCCGCCCGGCGTCGTACACGCCGACAAGGTGCGTCCACACGCCTTCCTCCGCGGCCGATGTCGAGGTGGTACTCGCCGTGGGGGTGGTGGTGAGGTCCTCGTCGCTGATGGCGAACTGCCACTTACCCAGCGTGGAGTTGAACTTGAGCCAGCCGCCGCTTGAATACTGCCCTCGCTGGGACAGCGCTGTGCGCATGCCGTCGAGCCGATCGAGCATGACCCACGCCGACATCGTGAACGACTGATCGGTACGCACGACCGGTCGATCCTGCCACTGGGTGAATTCGAGACCATCGGTGTTCGGCGGTGTGATGCCCGTCTTCACCGCACTGCGCGCGTACTCGGCGGTGCTCTCGGTAAATCCCTCCTCTGGGAAGTACTCGTTGTCGAGCCACAGCCCGGAGCCGTCGGTGGAATAGCCTGCGCCGACTGCGGAACCTCTAGTCAAGGCAAGCCAACGCCCCCAGGCGGTAACCGTGTCCGGCGCCTCGCAGGTGTCCCTCAGGTCGGCCAGGTAGCAGGGGGTTGCGGCCTCGAAGTTCCAGTTGCCCACCTGCACCGGCGTCAGGATCCCTGGCTCATTAAACCCACTGGATATCGGGTCCTGCGCCATCTGGCCGGTGAAGTCATGCGGCACGAGCACCCGCTCGTACACCTGCATGTCGGCGACGTTGCCGTGGAACCAGTTACTTGCTCCGCCGGAGCTCCACCCCCGACCCACCGCAAACGCTCCTGTGGCGCTCCATGGCGTGGCACTTCGGTCGACCTCGGCGGCAAGTGCGCCGTCAACGTAAAGCCGGACCTTGCCAGTAGCCTTGTCGTAGACACCTGCGATGTGCGTCCAGCGGCCAACATCCGCAGAGGTCAAGGCGGTGTTGCTATTCGCTGCACGGGTGGTACTCGACTGGTCGTCGCTGTCCTTCATCAAGAAGGACCACCGTGGCGTCGACGGAGAACCGACCAACCGGGTGCCCAGGTGGAACCCGGCGGCGTTGATCCCGGCCTGGGATGCGACGACGGTGTCGTGGGTACTGGGTAGTGAGCTGAGTCGGACCCAGGTGGCGACGCTGAAGGAGTTGGCCGTGTTGACGACACTTCCCGGCGTGGTCAGCACGGTGGAGGTGCCGTTGAGGCCTGCGGTCTTGCCACCGTTCAGGCGGGCGTCGTCGACCCAGCTCAGGTTGGACGTGGTGAGGTCGGTCTGACCTCCCAGAGCGGGTTGCTGGTCGGCGAGCGCGGCGTTCTGGTCAACTCCGGGGTATTGCTCCAGGCCCCACTTGGCGACGGCCGGTGAGGGTCGGGCCGCAGTGAAGGTGACGGAGCCAATATTGCCGAGGTTGCCAGTAGCGTCGATGCTGCGGGCCCAAATGGTGTTCTGACCGAAGCTGGGCACCGTGAGGGTGACCGAGGCATTCTTCGTACCGAAGACGGTGCTGGCCACGATCTCGGTGGTAGGTGGATTGGACCAGCCATAACGGAACTTGGTCACGTCCGAGGCATGGGTCGCGAACGTGAAGTTGATCGGCTCACCCGGGCGGCGGGGAAGCAGAACGTGACTGATGGTGGGCGCTGGCGGGACGGTGGTGTCCACGGCGAAACGGCACCACGACGACCAGGGACCGGTAATCGAGTACGGAGCCTTGTCCGTGCCCTTCGCCCGGAACGCGTATGTAGGTCCCTTCGCGACCGTCACCGCGGCACTCTCGGCCCTGCTATTCGGGGTCAACCCTGTCCTTGCCGGCGGCGGGCTCTTACGGGTCGGGTGGGAGTTGGTCACCGTCCCCATCCCGCCGGCTGGCACCTCGATCCATTCGAAGGTGCCAGTCAGCGAGTCACTCGGGTCGGCGTCGGGGAACACGGCAGCCAACTTCGGTGTCAGCGTACCGACCGTCAATACCCCGGAGGTGCAGTCCACACCAGCGACCTGCAGGGTATGCGGAGCACCAGGTTTGCTGTCGTAGTCGACGATCAGCTTGGCGTCGTTGGGAAAGAACTTCTTCCATCGATCCTGCGTCGACTCCCCCGACCCGTCGGCGGCTCGCCCAGTGAACCCGAAAGTGATCGAATTCCAGCTGCCGTTCGCGGCAGCCAGCACCTGGCCGGTGGTGTTCGACCCCTGGAAGTTCATTATCCTGTCAGGTTGGATCGATGAGCAACCACCCGCCTCGTTCGCGTTTCCGGTTGCCGTATTCAGGAACGACTTCAGCTTCATCGTCGACCAACTCGCCTTCGGCGTCGCGTTGATCGCCGGGGTGTGGTACATCGATGTCACCGTAGGCCCACACGACCACGAGTGGTCCAACTTCATCTGCACGTAGGCCGACTCGATGTGCTTGTTCTTGAGTGATACGCCGTTAGCCTTCGTCGGGAACTCGAAGTACGACCGGTACACGGCACCGGTGTCCGGGTTCAGCCCGACTCGCGCGCGACTGGTGTCCGAGTTCGACGACCCGTTGTTAGTCCCGTAGGCCCACTTGTTCTTGAACACCGACCACGCCGGGTCCACGAACAGCGGGTACACGGCATCCGGGTTATCCAGCAATGCCGCGTCCGGCCGCAGCACCAACTCGCCCTCGGACACTTCAACGCCGACGATGCCGGTCCGCGCCGCGTCTCCGGCCGCCGTCGCCGTCGATTGCGGGCTTTCGCCCGACGGTGTACGAGCCGAGACGCCGTCCGCCGCACTTGCCCGGGAGTCCCACATCACCGCCGGCTCCGCCGAGGCCACGACAGCCGCGCCTGCCATCGCCCGCAGGCCACCGTCCGGACCCGACACGATGTCGGCGTCCCCGCCGATGCGGAACCGCGGTTCACGCACTCCAGGCAGCGTCGCCGCCGCCCGTGTCTTGACTACCAGAACATGCGTGAAGCCCGTGCGCGTCGCCCGCACCACCAGATCCACATCAGAAAGAACATTCGGATAGGTCAACGAGTCACCCGACACCGTCGGTGCTGGCAGCGTGCCTGGCCACGACAACGTGACCGTCCGCCCGCCCCGCGTCAGCGTCACCATCGAGCCGGTCCCGCCGCCCGAAAATGCCACATCCGCGACCGATACCACGGGTCGCCACAATCCGTCCCCACCCCGAGTCAGATTGAGGTCGACCTCCTCCCACCTGCCGGCCTTGCGCGCGCGCTGCGGCACCACTGCCGACACAAACTGCAGCCGCCCGTCCGGCAACGCGGTGACCTCGGCGAACTCCGTCCGCGACCCGTCCACCACCACCGGCTGCCCACACGAGGTCGCCAGCATGCTCGCCTCAGCCTCGGAGCCAGCGATGTCCTCGCACTCAAGCCCGGCCGCAGCCGCCCGCTCGTGCGCTGGAACACCGATCACTCCGACAACCACCAAGGCCGCCACCCCAGCAGACAACCCACGTCGCCACCGAACGCCCACCACACACACCCCCGACGAGAGCAAGCAGTGGCAGCGACAGTAGGGCCTTGATCGTCGCCTGACTGCCCCGCGGCGGCGCGACCAGGTCGCCTTTGATCACCAGACATTGATAGATAATGATTGGTTGATGAGTGCGACATCGCCTGATCACTCAGCGTGGCAAGAATCGATTCGAATATCGTCTATGTGTGACGTGGGACACATGCTGCTTCCTGCCTGATCAACCCCTATACTGCCGCCCCCTTGGTCCACCGACTTTCCAGATAGGGGCGGCTCAGGCCGCCCTTGCGGCGACCGTTGCCCACCTCCACTGCGCTCACCTGGGTGGCCATGCCCAGCAAGAGGGTGCGCGATCACCGGGCGGGACGACGACGCACGGCTCGGCGCTTGGCCGACTGGCGCACCGACGGAGACGCGCCGCTTGCCAACACCACCGTCCGGCAGCGACGGGATTAGGCACACCCCTACGGGCCAGCGCCGCCCTCCAATACGCCACGCCGCACCCCTCCTTCCTCCCGCAAATGAAAACCGTTACCATTGCCATCGCCTGTTGCCGAGTGGGGAGGCGCCGATGGCGCACGTGTTGTTGGTGGAGAGCTGGGTCGGGGCGATGAGCCACCTCCTGCCGCGAGCGGTGTTGGAGGCCGGGCACCGGTTCTCGTTCCTGACCCGGGACCTGCACCACTACCTGCGTGGTGCGCCGCCCGGCGGCACACATCCGCTGCTGGCCGCGCAGAACGTGCTGACCGTCGACACCAACGACGTACCCACGCTGTTGCAGCAGGCCGTGCGGCTGCACGCGGCATTGCGCTTCGACGGCGTACTCACCTCGTGTGATTACTACCTGGACACGGTCGCCCAGGTGGCCGCGCACCTCGGGCTGCCCGGTGCGGACCCGGCGGCGGTGCGGCGGGCGTACCGCAAGGATCTGGCCCGCGCGGCGATGGCCCGCGCCGGTGTGCCGCAGCCCCGGCAACGGGTCGGAGCTGGCCTGCTCGCGCAGCCG
>NZ_SISL01000530.1:0-3783 GCF_004307965.1 Verrucosispora sp. SN26_14.1
GCGCCGCAGCGCGCAGCCGGGTGGCCATCCGGTGGGCCCGGCGTAGCGCGGCGTACGCCAGGTAGCTGTCCCGGCCGACGAGGAGGTGCTTGAACCCGGCCACTCCGCCGGGCCGGGGGTACCCGCTGCCCGGCAGGTACCGGCGGTAGTGCTCGGCGACCCGGCGGAAGAAGTCGCGCCGCAGGTGCGGGTGCAGTCGGTCGTCGTTGCCCACCACCACCAGGAAATGGTTCACCATCAGGTCGAACAGCTCGCTGTGCCAGCGCCCGTCCGGGTGCCGCTCGTGCCGCCAGGTGAAGAGCCGGTCGTACTGGTCGAAGGCGTCGAAGTGCCGGCCGCTGCGGGTGGAGGTGATGGCGCCCTGGCGGCCCTGGCGGTACAGGTAGCAGACCCGGTCCAGCACCGAGATGCGTGCCGCGCCGATCAGCAGCGGGTGGCTGAACGGGATGTCCTCGTACCAGCCGGGGTGGAAGCGCAGCCCCAGCTCGGCCAGGAACTCACGGCGGACCACCTTGTTCCAGGCGGTGTGCTGCACCCGCAGCAGCCGGGGCCGGTCGGCGAGCCGGAACACGCCGGGTGCGTCCCGCAGCAACCGGCTGCTGGGGTCCACCTCCCGGCGGCCACAGTCGTGCACCCGCAGGTGGTCGACCATCATCACGTCGGGGCGGTCCGCCCGCAGCCGGTCCAGCACCACCGGGATCGTGCCCGGCGGCAGCCAGTCGTCGCTGTCGACGAACCAGACGTACCGGCCGGTCGCCACGTCCAGCCCGGCGTTGCGGGCCGGGCCGAGGCCGACGTTGGTCGCCAGGTGCCGCACGCGTACGCCCGGATGCTCGGCCGCGTACGCGCGCAGCAGATCGCCGCACCCGTCCGGCGACGCGTCGTCCACCGCGACCAGTTCCACCTCGGCGGCCCGGTCGGCGGGCACGTCACCACGGATCGAGTCGAGGCACTGCCGCAGGTACGCCTCGACGCGGTAGACGGGTACCACGATGCTCAACAGCGGCGCGTGCGTCGGCTGAATGACCACGCCGCAACCATCGACCGCCCGGATGGACGGCCCTGGAACCCGACGTGGCCGGCGGTGGTGGAGTTTTTGAACAGCCGGGCAGCGCCGGGTTAACGGTTGAGCATGCGGCGCACCGAGCCGGGGACGGCCTTCTTGATCCGGGTCCGGATCCGCTCCGGCCGAGGCATCGCCTGTGACGCCTGCTCGCGGAGTACAGCCTCCTGGTCACGCAGCCACTCGATGCGCTTGACCAGCACCTCGGGCGAGGTGGCCAGTGCCGGGCGGACGGCCGGCGGGAAGGCGGTCGCCTGCCGGGTGGCGTCGAACACCGCCGCGCTGTCGGCGTCGTTGAAGGAGTTGCCCAGGTTGTGCTTGGTCAGGAACTGGAGCATCGTGTCGTACCGCTGCTTGTGGCCGTTGACCATGCCCGAGTAGTCGGCCTCGTCGTAGAGCTGGGCGGCGTCCACATCGGCCGGCACGTCGCGCATCACCCGGTGCGGGATCTCGAAGTAGCGGGCAAGCTCCAGGGTGCGCGAGTCGTGCGCGAAGAGGAAGCCCGGCGTGCCGGCGAGCAGCGAGACGATGGTGCCGTGGATGCGGGTGCCGAAGTTGAAGTCGAACCCGGAGAGGTAGTCGATCCACGTCCACGGGTCGACGAACATCCGCACCTTGTCCTCGGTGAACAGCGGGTGCGTGGTGTGGATCGGGATCTCGCTGGTCTTGCCACGGTCCTCGGGGGCGTCACCGAAGAGCAGGGTGCCCAGCGTCTTGAGGTCCTGCGGGATGTAGCGCAGGTTCTCGTAGCGCTGGTGGTGCGTCTTGATGATCTTCGCCATCGACTTGACGTACGGCGAGACGGTCAACGCGATCTTGTCGTACGGGCCGATGAACGTCTTGCGCTTCTCCACCGGCAGGGTGTCGCCGTGCAGGAACATCGACGGGCAGCCGATCACGTCGACGTTGGAGAAGCCGATCGTCCGCAGGTAGTCGGCGGTGATCTCGCCCCGGACGCCGATGCTGGGCGAGCGGTCGAGGACGGCCCGGCAGAAGCGACTGACCTGGTCGTCGATGGGACGGAGGTATTCCCGGTCACCGTCGACGTTCGTCTGCACACCCACCCCGAGCACCACGACCGGGATCTTGAGTCGCTCGATCAGCCGGCTCATCGCGTCGAGCCGGTGGGCGTAGCTGCGCCGGAACGCGTTCGCCAGCGGGACCACGAAGACGTCGTACTCCTCGTTGATCCGGTCGCTGTCGCGCATGTTCACCGTGAAGCCGTTGGGCGTGATGGTGGCGGCGCGGGTGGCCAGCAGCTTGTTCGCGGCGTGACTGAAGACCAGGTTGCCCGCGTTCTCACCGATCAGGTTCCGCTCGAACGTCTCCTCGGGCGAGTTGACGTCGAAGGGACCCTTTCGGGCCCGCATCAGGATCCGCTGGTGCATCGCTGACTCTGCCTCTCGTCGGTGCCGGCCCCGCCTCGGCATGCCCGGCGCACCACCGAGCCGGATGGCGGGGTGGGTGCTCATCCAAGTCCCGGGAATACTAGGCCACCGGAGGACCGGTTGACACCTGCGCCGCATCCGCCCCTCCTGCCTCGCGTCGAGTGGGTGTGCCCGCACCGGTATGGTGCCCGGAATGACCAGCGCCACCGTCGTCGATAGGCAGCCCTCCACCACCCGACGCGGTGACGCCAGCCGATTGCCCTCGTTGACCGGACTGCGCTGGATCGCCGCGCTGCTGGTCTTCGGTTTCCACGCCGGCACCATGCGCATCATCGCCGAGCCCGGTCACCAGGCGGTGGTCAGCGAGATCTTCACCCTGGGCCTGTCCGGGGTGCAGTTCTTCTTCATCCTCAGCGGCTTCGTGCTGGTGTGGTCGGCCCGGGTCGGTGACTCCCGCCGCCGGTTCTGGCGTCGTCGGCTCGCCAAGATCTATCCGAACCACCTGGTGATGTGGGCGCTGGCCATGCTCGCGGCGCTCTGGTTCGCCGACCCGATCAACCCGGTGGCCGCGCTGGAGAACCTCTTCCTGCTCCAGGCATGGGACCCGCGACCGGGCTACTTCTACAGCGTCAACAACGTGAGCTGGTCGCTCTCCTGCGAACTGTTCTTCTATCTGTGCCTGCCGTTGGCGTTGCCGCTGATCCGCCGGGCCAGGCCGTGGATGCTGTGGGCCGTCGTGATCGCCATGCCGTTGCTGATCCTGGCGCTCTGGCCCGGACAGCAGTTGGTGCCGGAGCAGAGCCGGTGGTGGTTCGCCCAGATCTTCCCGCTGGTGCGGTCGCTGGAGTTCTGGATGGGTGTGGCCGCCGCCGAGCTGATGCTGCGCGGTCGCTGGCGCGGGCCCCGGCTGCCGCTGGCCACCGTGATCTTCGTCGCGACCTGGGTGGCGGCCTCGCAGTGGATCCGGGCCGAACTCTGGGCGGCACTGCTGTCGGTGGCGTACGTCCTGGTGATCGCGGCGGCGGCCGACGCGGACGTGCACGGTCGCCGCTCGCCGCTGCGTTCCCGGCTGATGGTCTGGCTGGGCGAGGTCTCGTTCGCCTTCTACCTGGTGCACGTCTTCGCGATCATGACGATCCTGCGGCTCACCGGCGACTGGGGCACCGGCCTGCCCGGCTGGTGGGGAGTGCCGGCGGTGATCGGGTTCCTGCTGCTCACCCTGGCGCTGGCCGCGTTGCTGCACCGCTACGTGGAGCAACCGATGATGCGCCGACTCGCCCCGAGCCGCGCCCCCGCCGCCCCGCCGCGGAGGTGAGGTTGATGGCCAGCCCG
>NZ_SISL01000531.1:0-3777 GCF_004307965.1 Verrucosispora sp. SN26_14.1
GTCGACGGCCGCCGGCAGGGCGGCGATGAGCGCGTCGACCTCCCCGGCGGTGCTGGTGTGACCGAGCGAGAAGCGCAGCGAGGAACGGGCCCGGTCGTCGTCGGCGCCCATCGCGAGCAGCACGTGCGAGGGCTGCGCCACCCCGGCGGAGCAGGCCGAACCGGTCGAGCAGGCGATGCCCTGGGCGTCCAGCAGGAGTAGTAGCGCGTCACCCTCGCAGCCGGGGAAGGAGAAGTGCGCGTTGCCGGGGAGCCGGTCCGTCGGGTCGCCGTTGAAGACCACCTCGGGCACCGCCTGCCGCACCCGGTGGACCAGGTCGTCGCGGAGTGCGGCGACCCGGGTGGCGTACTCCTGCTGGCCCTTGACCGCCGCCTCGACGGCGACCGCGAAGGCGACGATGCCGGCGGTGTCCAGCGTGCCGGAACGCACGTCGCGTTCCTGGCCGCCGCCGTGCAGCAGCGGCACCGCGGCGACGTCCCGGCCCAGCAGCAACGCACCGATGCCGACCGGCCCGCCCAGCTTGTGACCGGTCACGGTGAGCGCGGCGGCACCGCTGGCGGCGAAGTCGACCGGCACCTGGCCGACCGCCTGGATCGCGTCGGTGTGGAACGGAACGCCGTACTCGGCGGCGACCGCGGCCAGGTCGGAGACCCGCTGGACGGTGCCGACCTCGTTGTTCGCCCACATCGCGGTGACCAGGGCCACCCGGTCGCCGTGCGCGGCCAGTTCGGCGCGGAGCGCGTCGGGGTGCAGCCGACCCGTGCCGTCGACCGGCAGGGAGCCCACCTCGGCGCCCTCGTGCGCGCCCAGCCAGTCCACCGCGTCGAGCACCGCGTGGTGCTCGACGGCGCTGGAGACCACCCGGGTCCGCCCACCGTCGGCGTCCCGGCGCGCCCAGAAGATGCCCTTGACCGCGAGGTTGTCGCTCTCCGTACCGCCCCCGGTGAAGATCACCTCGGACGGCCGGGCACCCAGCGCGGCGGCCACCCGTTCCCGCGACTCCTCGACCCGCCGCCGGGCACGCCGACCGGACGCGTGCAGGGAGGACGCGTTGCCGACCTCACGGGCGGTCGCGACGTACGCCTCCAGTGCCTCGTCGAGCATCGGAGTGGTCGCGGCATGATCCAGGTAAGCCATCACGGTTCAGCCTAACGACCGCGCCCGCCTCGACCGCAGGCCGGAGTGGTCACGCCGGAACCGCCGTCACCACGATGTTGTCGCGATACCTGCGGGCCTGGGCGTCGAACGGTCCGCCGCACGTGATCAGCGTCAGCCGGGGCCGGCCGTCACGGGCGAAGTAGCGCTCCAGCGGGATCTTCGTCTTGTCGTACTCCTCCCGGGCGACGACCCGGTAGTCGCGTGGCGTGTCGTCGGCGCCGGTGACCGTGAGCGTGTCGCCCGGCGCGAGTTCCCGCAGTCGCCAGAAGGCGCCCCGGCCCTGCTCCGCGCTGTCGACGTGGCCGGCGATCACCACCGAACCGGCGTCGGCCTCCAGGCCGGGACCGAAGCGGTACCAGCCGATCCGGTCCACGCTGGGCGGCACGTCGAACTCGCCGCTGCGCGCGTCCACCCCGACCGGCTCCACCCGTGCGACGACCTCGATCGCGGGGATCCGCAGGCGCACCGGGGGCACCGGGGTCTCCGCGTCGGGTAGCCCGCCGGGGCGTACCGCCACGCTCGGCGCCACGGCCGACGGGGTCGGACTGGCCAGTGCGACGGCCTGCTCGGCGCCGACACTTCCCGACGGACGGGAGGCAACAGCCACCACGGCGGTCACGGTGAGCGCGGCGGCGCCGGCAGCGAGTGCCGCCAGCGCCGCCCGGTTGACGACGCTCACCGGCGACCCGAGACGGTGCCGGCCACCCGGACGCCGCCCAGCACCAGCAGCAGCACCCCGACACCCGCCAGGACGTACCAGCCGGTGGTCAGCCCGGTCCCGGCCTGGCCGCCGGTGCCGCTGGGCACGCCGGAGGGGGCCGAGTGCAGCCCGGTGATGGTCTGCGCCACGATGTCCAGGTTCTCGCCCTCGGCGGAGCCGATGGCGTAGACGATCGTCGCGGTGCCCTCGCGCAGGTTCAGGTCGGCGGGCCCGATCACCACCGTGTCGGTGCCGGCGAGCACCACGTCCGCCGAGACGCTGCCCGCGTCCACGTCGCCCTTGGCCTCGTTCGGGTTGGTCAGGTCCTCGAAGACCGGCGTGCCACCGGCCCGTACGTCCACCGCCGGAGCGGCGGCGGTGTGCCGGACGATCAGCCGGGCCTTGCCGGCGTCCACCTTGGCGGTGTCGTTGACGAACGGCGTGATCTTCGGCTTGCCCTCGGCGTCGAGGTGGGCGGCGAGGCTGAGGTTCGCCCCGCCCGGCACCTCGGCGTCGTCCACGGTCAGGATGGCCTGGCCGATCGGCTCGCCCGGCTTGGTCAGCGCGAGGTCGTACCGCCCCTCGGCCAGGTCCAGCGGACCCGCCACGTCACCGGGCTTGAATCCCTCGAGCGTCTTCTCGCCGTTGACGTAGACGTCGACCGGGGTGTCCGGGATGCCGTGCACGACGGAGACCTTCGAGGTGGCGGCGTAGGCCGGGGTGGCGGTGGCGACGCCGGCGGCGACGAAGGTCAGCGCGGCGACCGCGCCGCCTGCCGCGACCCGACGAAGGTACGCGAGCTGCATGTCTGCCTCCTGATGGTTCGTACTGGTTCGTTGGTGTTGCTGACATCCCGAGTTACGCCGGTACGCCGTCGCCTGGATGCGCCGGGAATCGACTTTCTTTTCTTCCTCTCCACCGCATCCGGCGGGGCGGTCCCGAGCGAAGAGACATCGAGGAGCCGCTGGGTCGACAGAGGGGACAGCGCCGGTGAGAGCTACAGTCGGGCATGCCCCCAACCAGGCGACCTGTCCCGTGAACGGGGCCCGGCACGAGCCGGGGACACCCGAGGACGACCTCGCCGACCGGTTCCGCCACGGCGACGAACTGGCATTACGCGAGGCGTACGACCGCTACGGCCGTGCCGTGTTCCATCTGGCCACCAGCACACTGATCAACCGCAGCGACGCGGAGGACGTCACCCAGGCCACCTTCGTCGCCGCCTGGCTCGGCCGGGACACCTTCGATCCCGCCCGGGGCTCCCTGGTCGGCTGGCTGCTCGGGATCGCCCGGCGCAAGGTGGTGGACCGGCTGCGGTCGGTCAGCCGGGACAACCGGGTCACCGAGGCGGTCCGCCAACTGCCCGAGCCGGTCGCACCCGGCGTGGACCCGGACGTCGTGGTCGACCGGCTGGTGGTCGCCGACGAGCTCGCGCGACTCCCCGCCGACCAGCGACGCATGCTGGAGCTGGCCTTCTTCGACGATCTGACCCACCAGCAGATCGCGGCGGTGACGGGTGTGCCGCTGGGTACCGTCAAGAGTCACATCCGACGGGGCATGGCGAGCCTGAAGCGCAGATGGGAGGTGGACGGTGCCGCACCTGGAGCACGATCGGCTGGTCTTTCTGGCACTCGGTGAGAGCGAGGCGGAGGACGTCGACCGCACCCACCTCGACGGCTGCCCGCACTGTCGTGGCGAGTTGGAGAACCTGCGGCACGTCGCCGGTCTCGGTGCCGCCACCCAGGGGCTGCGCGACCTGCCCGATCCGCCGGAGCACCTCTGGCAGGGCATCACGTCCGAGATCCGGGCCGCGCAGGACCTGCCCGGGCTGACCGCCGACGCGCGGCGACGCGCGCCCGGTCCGCGTACCGGCGACACGTCGGCGGCCCCCGGCCGCCCGGCGGTCACCGGCGGAGGCC
>NZ_SISL01000532.1:0-3711 GCF_004307965.1 Verrucosispora sp. SN26_14.1
GCGCAGCGCCGCCCGGGCCGCCGCCACCGCCTCGTCCACCACCGACGCACCGGCCTCGACCACCTCGAAGACCGGTTCGCCGGTGACCGGGCTGCGGCGGGTGAAGCGGGGGCCCTCGTCGCGGAACTCGCCGCCGACGAAGTTGCGCAGCAGGCCGGGGCCGTCCGGCGCGTGCCCGGTCATCAGCCGGGGGTCCCATCGGGTCATCGACGCCGCCCGCGCCCGATCGCCACCGCCGCACCGGCCACCGCCGCCAGCACACCGGCGGCCACCGCGCCGAGGACCTGGTACTGCCGGCGGACCCGGCGGCGCACCTGCGCGTACGGGACGGTGGAGAAGGAGACCATCTCGTACTGGGAGACGTACCGTCCGGGCAGCGCCCGCTCCAGGGCGTGCTCGACCTTCTTGCGGGTCCGGAACACCGGCGAGGCGACCTTGTCGCGCATCTCGACGAAGTTGGCCAGCGCCATCCGGGCGATCGCCTCGGCGTTGCCCTGCCGACGCTGCTGGAACAGCGGCAGCGCGGCGGACCAGTCGTCGTCGCACTCGGTCAGGCAGCGATCCAGCTCCACCACGTCCTCGAAGGCGCAGTTGGCGCCCTGACCGTAGAAGGGCACGATGGCGTGCGCCGCGTCGCCGAGCAGACCGACGCGTCCGTTCACCTGCCACGGGTCGCAGCGCACCGTGCCGAGGACGCCGACCGGGTTGTGCTGGTAGTCGTCGACCAGATCGGGGGCGAGCGGCAGCAGGTCCGGGTAGTGCGCGGCGAAGTGCTGTTCGATCGCCGCCTTGCTGCCCAGCGAGGCGAAGCTCGCGGTGCCGTGGGTGGGCCAGAACAGTGTGCAGGTGAAGGAGCGGTCCGGGTTGGGCAGCGCGATCATCATCGAGGTGCCGCGCGGCCAGATGTGCAGGGCGCCCTCGTCCAGGGCGAAGTCACCGCCGGCCGGCGGGATGGTGAGTTCCTTGTAGCCGTAGTCGAGGAAGTCGACGCTCTCGGTGACCAGGCCGTGTTCGAGCAGTTGTCCGCGTACCGCCGAACCGGCGCCGTCGGTGCCGAGCACGACGCGGGCGTCCGCGGTGGCCGTGCCCTGCGGGGTCTCGAAGGTCATCCGCGCGGTGTCCGGATCCAGGCCGACCAGCCGGTGGTCGAAGGCGATCCGCACGCCGGGCAGCTTCGCGGCGGCCTCCAGCAGCGCGTTGTTCAGCGCGCCCCGGCTGATCGAGTTGATCGCCCGGTCGCCGGAGACGCTGTACGACTGGAAGCCGGGCTCGCCGAGCACCGGGTGCACCATCCGGCCCCGCATCGGCAGCGCGTCGGCCATCACCTGCTCGTCGAGCCCGATCCGGCGCAGCGCGTCCAGCCCGCGCTCGGAGAGCGCCAGGTTGATCGACCGTCCCCGTTCGACCGTCCCGGTACGCGGGTCCGGCCGCCGCTCGTACAGCGCCACCGCATAGCCCCGGCGGGCCAGGAAGCAGGCCAGCAGGCAGCCGGCCAGCCCGGCACCGACCACGGCGATCTCGTCGCGTTCCCGGTTCATCCAGCTCTCCCAACGGTCGCGGCCAGCGCGTCGGCGACCCGCCAGCAGTCGTGGTACGTCGAGTAGAGCGGCACCGGGGCGAACCGGACGACGTCCGGCTCCCGGGCGTCGGCGATCACTCCGTGCTCGTACCGGAGCCGCTTGGTCAGCTCCCTGGCGCTGCCCTCGCCGAGTCTGACCGAGAGTTGGCAGCCACGGCGACCCGGGTCGCGCGGGGTGATCACGGTCAGCGGCCGGCCGGCGGCCACCTCGTCCAGCAGCCGCTCCAGGTATCCGGTGAGCCGCAGGCTGCGGTCGCGCAGCGCGGGCATCCCGACCGAGTCGAACAGCTCCAGCGAGGTACGCACCGGCCCCATCGAGAAGATCGGCGGATTGGAGATCTGCCATGCCTCCACTGTGGACGGCGGCCGGCTGACCGGCGTCATCTCGAACCGGGTGGCCGCCGCCGTGCTCCACCAGCCCTCGAAGCGGGGCAGGTCCGCATCGCCGTGGTGCCGCTCGTGCACGAACACCCCGCCCAGGGCGCCCGGCCCCGAGTTGAGGTACTTGTACGAGCACCAGGCCGCGAAGTCGACGTCCCACTCGTGCAGCGACAGCGGCACGTTGCCGGCGGCGTGCGCCAGGTCCCAGCCGACGACCGCCCCGGCGGCCCGGCCGGCGGCGGTGATCACCGGGATGTCCATCAGCTCGCCGGTGAGGTAGTTGACGCCGCCGAGCAGCAGCAGCGCGACGGTCTGCCCCTCGGCGGCGAGGAACGCGGTGACGTCCTCGGTGCGCAGGGTGTCCTCACCCGGTCGCGGCGTCAGCCGGACCACGGTGGTGTCCGGGTCGAGGCCGTGGAACCGGGCCTGGCTGCGCACCGCGTAGCTGTCCGAGGGGAAGGCGCTGTCCTCGATGACGATCCGGGTCCGCGTGCCGCTCGGCCGGTAGAAGCTGACCATCAGCAGGTGCAGATTGACCGTGAGCGAGTTCATCACCACGGTCTCGGTGGGCAGGGCGCCGACGAGTCGCGCGGCCGGGGCCGTCAACAGCTCGTGGTACGGCAGCCAGGGCCGTTCCGCCTCCAGGTGCCCCTCGACACCGAGCCGCCCCCAGTCGTCCAGGTCGGCCAGCAACTCGTCCCGGGTCGCCCGGGGTTGCAGGCCGAGCGAGTTGCCCGCCAGGTACGCCGACTCGGGATGGTCACCGCCGTCGGCCGGTGGCACGTGGAACAGGTGCCGGTGTCCGGGGTCGCTGGCGTCCAGCCGGAGGGCTTCGGCCTCGCCGGGGCGTGGCGCCCCGGTCTCGTTCGTCGTCATCGTCGCCTCACATCGCGGTACGGGCGGACCACAGCTCGGGGAAGACCACCCGGGCCATGCTGCGTTGCAGCCAGGCCAGCCCGGCGGAACCGCCGCTGCCGACCTTGGCGCCCATGGTGCGCTGCACCGCCTTGATGTGGTGGTGCCGCCAGTCGCCGAACTGTTCGGCGACCTCGGTCAGCGCCTCACCGAGCATCCGCAGGTGGTTGTCCGGGCCGGCGTCGGCGTAGATCCGCACCCAGGCCGCCTCGACGGCGGGGTGCGGCTCGTGCTCGACCGCCACGTCCCGCTCCAGCAGGTCGGCGGGAAGCTCGTGGCCGTGCCGGGCGAGCAGGGCCACCACCTCGTCCCAGACGCTGGGCGTGTCGAGGGCGGCGGTCAGCTCGGCGTGCACCTCGGTCTGCCGGCGGAACGGCCGGATCAGCGCCGGGTCGCGGAGCCCGAGCTGGAACTCCAGGTGGCGGTACATGGCCGACTGGAATCCCGAGCCCTCACCGAGCAGGTTGCGGAAACGGTTGAAGTCGGCCGGGGTCATCCAGCGCAGCCCCCGCCAGGCGGCGTTGAGCCCTTCCAGGTGCAGCGCGGCCCGCCGCAGCGGGGCGAGCGCCTCCCACACCCGGTCGGTGCGCACCAGCCGGGCGGCGTCGCGCAGTTCGTGGCAGGTCAGGCCGAAGTACAGCTCCATGATCTGGCTGACCATCAGGAACGACATCTCGCCCGGGTCGTCGCTCAGCGGCTGCTGCAACCGGTGCAGCGTGCTGGCCTGCACGTACGCGTCGTACGGCACCCGCTCGGCGAATTCCAGCGTCGGCTCACCGCCGTTGCGCGCGGCACGGGCCCTGTCTCTTAGAAACATCTGACGCTGCCGACGCAGG
>NZ_SISL01000533.1:0-3700 GCF_004307965.1 Verrucosispora sp. SN26_14.1
CGCCGGGCCCGCCGGCCGCGCGTCCCCACCCGACTAATCGCGTCCGGCGTCCGCGTCCGACCCGGACCGGCGAACGTCAGCCGGCGAGCCGCTCCGCGTCGCGCTCTGCGGCCGGGACCTCCTCGACGGGAGCCCGCACGGCATCCTCGACGGGGTCGGCGGGCCGGGGGATCTCCGGTCGCTCGGCCTGCCGGGCCAGCACCGCCGCGGTCTCGGTGGCCGGCAGCGCCACCGCCGACAGCCACTCGACCATCCGTTCGTAGCGGGCGATGTCGGCCTCGGCGACCAGCCGCAGGTCGGTGGTGAGCGTCTCCACCATCACCGTGCGCGGATCCGCCGGATCGGGAAAGACGTACCACGAGAAGCCCGCCAACGGATGCACACCGTCGTGGGACGGGACGTCGCCGGGCACCAGCCGGATGGTGACGTGCGGCAGCTCGGTCAGCGCCACCAGGTGCCACAGCTGCTCCCGCCAGACGTCCACCGGCATGCCGCCGAGGGCGCAGACCCGCTCGTCCAGTAGCGCCGTGTAGTGCGGCGGATCGGCCCGGCGCAGCACCTGCTGCCGCAGCCCGCGAGCCCGCACCTCGGCCTCCAGGTCCAGCTCGGGACCGATCAGCGCCGCAGCCGCCAGCCGCAGCCGGGCGTACGCCGGGGTCTGCACCAACCCGGGCAGCACGGCCGGTTGGTACTCGACGATGCCCGCCGCGCCCGCCTCCAGCTCCGCGTACGCGCGTTGCCGCTCCCCCATCTCACCCAGCGCCCGGGACCAGCCGCGACCGGCCGCCGCGTCCCGGGCGATGACGATCAACGCCTCGCGCTGCGGTGGCGGCACCTGGTAGACGTCGAGCAGATCCAGCACGTCGGCCAGGTCCGGCCGACTCTGACCCAGCTCGATGCGGGACAACTTGGACGTGGACGCCCACCCGAGCTGGCCACAGACCTGCTCCAAGGTGAGTGACTCCCCGCGGCGCAGCTGGCGCAACTCCGCGCCGAGCCGAACCCTGCGGATGACAGGACTTGCTGACAACGGCATCCCGGCCTCCCCACCGTCGGAGAGTACGCAGGACAGTCACGCACGGCAATACCTCGCTCGCGCTATGCAACGAACCGATATCGCCAGGCGCCACCACACCCGCCCCGGGCCATCACGACACCCCGGCGGCGTCCATTCCCCGCAACTCCTTCTTGAGGTCGGCGACCTCGTCGCGGATCCGGGCGGCCAACTCGAACTGCAACTCGCGCGCGGCGGCCAGCATCTGGTCGTTGAGCTCCTGGATGAGCTGCGCCAACTCGGCCCGCGCCATGCCCTCGCGGGCCGGGGTGGCCGCACCGCCCCAAGCCCGGCTACGGGTCTCCTTGACCGGCGCCTTGCCCCGCGACAACTGGCGGACCGCACCACCGACCCGGGTCGCCTCGGTGTCCTCCGCCTCGCGGTAGATGTCGTCGAGAATGTCGTGGATCTTCTTGCGCAGCGGCTCGGGACTGATCCCGTGCGCCTCGTTGTGCGCGATCTGCTTGGCCCGGCGCCGATCGGTCTCCTCGATCGCGGCCGCCATCGACGGAGTGATCTTGTCGGCGTACATGTGCACCTGGCCGGAGACGTTACGGGCCGCGCGACCGATGGTCTGGATCAACGACCGGCCACTGCGCAGGAAGCCCTCCTTGTCCGCGTCCAGGATCGCCACCAACGACACCTCGGGCAGGTCCAGCCCCTCGCGCAGCAGGTTGATGCCGACCAGCACGTCGTAGTCGCCCCGACGCAACTCACGTAGCAACTCGACCCGACGCAACGTGTCCACCTCGGAGTGCAGATACCGCACCCGGATGCCGTTCTCCAGCAGATAGTCCGACAGGTCCTCGGCCATCTTCTTGGTCAACGTGGTGACCAAGACCCGCTCGTCACGCTCGGTGCGCAGCTTGATCTCGTGCATCAGGTCGTCGATCTGGCCCTTGGTGGGCTTGACCACGACCTCCGGGTCCACCAGGCCGGTCGGGCGGATCACCTGCTCGACGTACTCGCCCTGGGCGTGCTCCAACTCCCACGGCCCCGGGGTGGCCGACAGGAAGACCATCTGGCCGACCCGCTCCAGGAACTCGTCGAAGCGCAGCGGACGGTTGTCGGCGGCGCTGGGCAGCCGGAACCCGTGGTCGATCAGCATCCGCTTGCGCGAGGCGTCGCCCTCGAACATCCCGCCGATCTGCGGGATCGTCACGTGCGACTCGTCGACGACGGTGAGGAAGTCGTCGGGGAAGTAGTCGAGCAGGCAGTGCGGCGGGCTGCCCGGCAGCCGCCCGTCGATGTGCATCGAGTAGTTCTCGATGCCGGAGCAGAAGCCGACCTGCCGCATCATCTCGATGTCGTACGTGGTGCGCATCCGCAGCCGCTGCGCCTCCAGCAGCTTGCCCTGCCGATCCAACTCGGCCAGGCGCTCGCCCAACTCGGCCTCGATGTCGCGGACCGCCCGCTCCATCCGCTCCGGCCCGGCCGCGTAGTGCGTCGCCGGGAAGATCAGCAGATGGTCGACCTCGCGCACCACGTCCCCGGTGAGCGGGTTGAGGTAGTAGAGCTTCTCCACCTCGTCGCCGAAGAGCTCGATGCGGACGGCGAGTTCCTCGTACGCCGGAATGATCTCCAACGTGTCGCCCCGGACCCGGAACGTGCCCCGCTGGAAGGCCATGTCGTTGCGGGTGTACTGGATGTCGACCAGTCGGCGCAGCAACTGGTCCCGGTCGAGCTCCTGGCCGACGGCGACCCGCACCGCACGGTCCAGGTATTCCTCCGGGGTGCCCAGGCCGTAGATCGCCGAGACGGTCGCCACCACCACCACGTCGCGCCGGGTGAGCAGCGACATGGTGGCCGAGTGCCGCAGCCGCTCGACCTCCTCGTTGATCGAGGAGTCCTTCTCGATGTACGTGTCGGTCTGCGGGATGTACGCCTCGGGCTGGTAGTAGTCGTAATACGAGACGAAGTACTCCACCGCGTTGTCCGGCAGCAGCTCGCTGAACTCCTTGGCCAGCTGGGCGCAGAGCGTCTTGTTGGGCGCCAGCACCAGCGTGGGCCGTTGCAGCCGCTCGACCAGCCAGGCGGTCGTGGCGCTCTTGCCGGTGCCGGTCGCGCCGAGCAGCACCGTGTGCCGGTCGCCTCGGCGGACGCGTCGCTCCAGATCGTCGATCGCCGCCGGCTGGTCACCGGCCGGCTGGAAATCGCTGACGACCTGGAAACGGCCGTCGAGCCGGGGAATGTCGAGCGCCATGACGTCAACCGTACGCCCGGGGACCGACACTCCGCCGCGACTACGGGCGGCACCTGATCGGCTTCGATATTCGCATTGTGTGGTTCTTCTCACCCGGCTACGCTTTTTCCGTAGGCCGCTCGCGGCGGCCGACCGGGCCGGTGGCGGGCCCCACAGGCCACGCCGCCCCGGCACCGAAGGCCGCAGCACCCGGCATGCCCGGCGTGCGCGCCCGACGTGGTCGCGCCGAACGCGCAGACCGGCCGCCGCGAGCGCCACCTACACACCAGGACCCGGCCGACGCCAGCGCCGCCACCTCGTCACCCCGACCCGGTCCGGCCCGTTCATCCTCCCGTGACGGACACCTCACGACCGGCCTCCGACGACACCGGCCCCGAGCGACCCGGCGACCCGGCCGACGCCCACCCCCCGCCCGAACGCAGCGATGGCATCCGCGTCCCGCC
>NZ_SISL01000534.1:0-3695 GCF_004307965.1 Verrucosispora sp. SN26_14.1
GTGCCACACCGGCCGCCGCCACGGTGCTGATCACCGTCGGCGCCGCCTGGTGCCAGGGCTGGTTGCCGTTCCTGCCGCCGGCACCGCTCGCGGTGTGGCAGGTCGTCCCGGCACTGCTGCTCCTCGCCGCAACCGGCCTCCTGATGCCGCGTACCCGACCCAGCGACGTGACCCAGCCCCTCGGGCCCTACACGGACCTGGCCTGGCGTGGTCGCGGCCCGGCCGTCATCGCCGGATTCGGGTGGCTGCTCTGCCTCGCGTACAGCACCGGCCTGCTCTACTGGGTCAGCGACCTGCTCAACCGGGACGCCACCGACAGCGGACGTCCCCCGGTGGTGCCGCCGGTCCCGGTGACCTGGTCCGGTCTGGTCTTCGGCATGGCACTGCTGCTGCTCGCCCTGGTCGCGATCCGTGCCGTCGTGCTGTTCCGCCGACTGCGCCGGCAGGAGTACGCCGAGCTGCGGGCAGAAGGCGGTCTCTCCGCGCACGACCTGCGCCGCGCCCGGGACGTCAGCACCCACCAGGCCCTGCACCGCCTGGTCGGCGAACACGCACTGCGACTGATCGGCTGGTACGCGGGCACCGCGGGGACACTCGCCGCGCTCGGCTGCATGGTCGTGCTCTCCCCCGCCCGCCCGCACGATCTCACCTCGGGCACCACCGGCACCGTCATCGGGGTCGTCGCCGACGTCGGTGACCGGCTGCTCGGGTGGCTGCCTCTGGCGATCGCCGCGATCGGTCTGCTGGTCTACCGCAACGACACGGTCCGGCGGTCGGTCGGCGTGGTCTGGGACGTCGGCACGTTCTGGCCGCGCGCCGCGCACCCGCTCGCCCCACCGAGCTACGCCGAACGGGCCGTGCCGGAACTACTCACCCGCACCGCCGGGCTGCTCGCCCTGACCGAACACGATCCCCGCCGGGTGGACGGCATCATCCTCTCCGGACACAGCCAGGGCACCGTCATCTGCACCGCCGTCATCCTCCAGATACCGCAACGCTGGCGGCAACGGATCTGGTTCTTCTCCTACGGGTGCCAGCTCACGCGGCTCTACGGCCGGATCTTCCCGGCGTACTTCGGCCCGGACCGGCTGCCGGTGCTGACCCGGGCACTGACCCGCCCCTCGGCCGGAACCCGGTGGACGAACTTCTGGCGGGACACCGACCCGCTCGGCTGGCCGGTCACCGCCGGGGAACGCGACATCGCGGTCACCGACCCGGAGGCACTGCACCCCAGCGACGGCGAGGTGGCCGACCCGCCGATCCGCAGCCACAGCGGATACCCGGAGGCGGCCGAGTTCCAGCGGGAACGGTCCCGGGTGGCGTGGATGCTGCGTCGGGCCGTGCCGTCACCCCGGAGGGGGGTCGGCTAGCCGGACCACCAGGTCGGCCCGGACGGCGGTCTCGGCCACCAGCGCGGCGTTGACCTCGTCGCTGCCCAGCGCCCAGGCGCGCGCCTCCTCGGCCGACCGGCCGTACCCGACGTGCCGGGCCACGAGCCGACGCCGTCGCAGGTCGCCGTCGAGATCCAGGAACCACGCCTCGTGCAGCAACGCCCGCATCTCGTCCCACGGCCAGTCCGGCACGAGCAGGTAGTTGCCCTCGGTCACCACCAGCCGGACCTCCGGCGGCACCTCGATCGCGCCCGCGATCGGTTCCTCCAGCTCCCGGCGGAACTCCGGCGCCCAGACCGACGTCGGCTCCTTCCGCCGCAGGCGGCGCATCAGCGAGACGTACCCGTTGGCGTCGAAGGTGTCGATCGCCCCCTTGCGGGCGGCGCGGCCCAGCCGGTGCAACTCGGCCTGGGCCAGGTGGAAACCGTCCATCGGCACCAGCCGGGCGGACGCACCGATCGCCGCGACCACCTCGGCGGCCAGCGTGGACTTGCCCGCACCGGGTGCGCCGGTGATGCCGAGCAGTTGCCGGGGACCCGCGTCGGCCAGGGCGCGGGCCCGCCGCACCAACTCGTCGACGGGCAGCACCCGGGCCTCGGTCATCAGGACAGGACCGGCCGGGTGATCGCGAACCGGGCCCGCACCGCCGCGTGCACCGACTGTGGTTGCGGATCGAGTTCCAACTCCGGCACGGCGGTCGACTCGACCCCACCGGCGTCGAACGACATCCGGGCCATCATCGGCTGCCCGCCGCCCTCGTCGGCGAGCTCGATCAGGTCGGTGACCCGCGCGTCGAGCGCCTCGGCGTACTCGCGGGCGCGCAGCAGGGCATCGGCGATCGCGGCATGCCGGGCCTCCCGGTAGGCCGGGCTGTCCGGCCGCAGCGACCACCAGGGCCCGGCGACCGCCACCTGGTCCTGGTCGGCCAGCCGCAGCATCAGTTCGCCGAGCGCGGTGAAGTCGCTGACCGTCACCGTGGTCACCACCGAGCCGTGCCAGGCCACCACCCGCTCGCCGGACCGTCGTGTCTCGGGCCGCACCCGCAGGTCGCCGGTCTCGCGGCGGTCGATCGTCGGCCCGTACGAGTCGAGCAGCACCCGGATCGCGGCGGCCCGCTCGGCCAGCCGGGTCAGCGTGGGCTCGCGCTCCCGGTCGCGCGCGAGCGCGGTCACCGCGAACCGGGCCTCCTCCGGAGCGACTTCCCGGTACGCCTCACCGCGTACGGTCACCACCGGTCCGTCCACCATGCCCTCACCCTAGCGGCGGCTCACGTACCGCGCCCACCGATGCGTCCCGCCCGACGGATCAGCCGGCCTGCGGGAGCTGCGCAGTGTACGAGACCACCTCGTCGAGGACCCGGCACCCGCTGAGGTGACCGCCCGCCGCGCCCAGCCCGGTCAGCCAGGCGACCTCGGCGGTGGCCTCACCGTCGACCGGGAACGGGCGGACCGTCGGTTGGTACGGCCGTCCGGCGAGTGCGACCCGGGCGGCACCCGCCTCGGCGTACCGGGCGGTGAGCGCGTCACCGTCACCGGCTCGCAGCGCCTCGGTCAGCTCGTCGAGGTAGGCGGTGACCTCGGCCAGGGCGGCCAGCACCTGCTCACGGTTGCCGCGCAGCATGTTCGCGGTGCGCGGGGCCGGGGTGCCGGCGACCCGGGTGCCGTCGCGGAAGCTGCCGGCGGCCAGCGTCAGCACGGCGTCGCGCAGCGGCGAGCGCTGGGCGGCACCGGCCAGGGCACCGGCGAGCAGGTGCGGCACGTGCGAGGAGAGCGCGACCACGGCGTCGTGCCGGTCCGCCGCCATCGGCACCACCCGGGCCCCGATCACCTCGGTGACCAGGGCGGCCAGCCGGCGGAACGCGCCCAGCCCGTCCGGCGCGGGACAGAGCACCCAGGCGGCGCCCGCGAACAGCTCGGGCCGGGCCGCACCGAGACCGGCCCGGTCGGTGCCGGCCATCGGATGACCGGGCACGAAGCGGTGGGTCAGGCCCCGGGTCGCGGCGAATGCGGCCAGCTCGGCCTTGGTGCTGCCGACGTCGGTGAGCAGGCAGTCCGGCCCGGTCGCCGCGGCCACCTCGACCAGGGTCTCCGGCAGGGTCGGCAGCGGCCCGCCGAGGAACACCACGTCCCGGCCGGCCACCGCGTCGGTCAGCCGCTCGGAGGTGGGTACGCCGGCCAGCCGGGCCTGGCGGCGGGTCGCGTCGTCCGGGTCCCAGCCCGTCACGTCCAGCCCGGCGGCGTGCAGCCGGAGCAGCACCGACCCGCCGATCAGGCCGGTGCCGACCACCGCCGCGCGCATCAGGGG
>NZ_SISL01000535.1:0-3685 GCF_004307965.1 Verrucosispora sp. SN26_14.1
ACCGGCACCCCCGGCCGACCCGCCACCGGACCCGCCGGGAACTCGGCGCGTACGGCGGCGGCCAGCTCGGCCCGACGCCGACGGACCGCCGACAACCGGCCGGTCAACCCCTCGAACGCCTGACGGGCCCGTTGCACCTCGCCGCCGAGCACGACGATCTCCCGGTCGAGCCGGATCACCTCGGCGGCGGCGGCGTGCGGCGGGCGACCGCAACCGGTGCACCCGGAACTCAGAGTCGCCGGTGCGCCGCAGGCCGGGCAGGGGTAGCCGTTGTCCACCAGGTCATCCTTGACGGGCGACCCCCACCAGCACCAGAGTGCGCGTACTCAGGCCCGGGTGTGCTCGAACACCCAGGTCGCGTACGCCGGGTCGCCGCAGTCCACCCGGCTGACCAGGATCTCCGGCACCTCGTACGGGTGGCTGGCGCGGATCTGCTCCACCAGCGCGTCGACCCGGTCCGGTGCGGTCTTGAACTGCAACGACCACTCGGTGCTGGTCTCCACCCCGGAACGCCACCAGTAGGTGCTCTCCACCTGGCCACCGACCTGGGCACAGGCCGCCAGTCGACCGGCCACCGCGGCGGCGGCCAGCAGATCGGCGACCGACCGCGCGTCCACCACCGTCGTCACCACGCTGATCTGGTCCATCCCGGAACCCTACGCGGCGTCGTCACGATTGGCCGCGATCCACTCGTCTATCCGACTCCACCACTCGTACAGCCAGTCGATGCGCTCCTGGCGGCCGGTCGGGACCTCTTCCGGCGGCACCGACCAGAACCGCATCACCAGCCGCTTGTCCATCGGCAGCTCGCGCCACACGTCGGCGACGGTGAGCATCCGGTCCAGCCCGGTGTGCGCCACGAAGATCACTCCGGCGTCCGGCGCCGCGTCCAGCGCCGCCAGCAGGCCGCCGGGCTGCGGGGCGAGGACGTGCTGCATCGCCTCGGCCTTGACCGCCATCCGCTCGTGCCCCCGGTCCCGCAGCCGGGCGATGGCCCGCAACCGCCGCTTCGGGGTGAAGTTGCCGCCCTCCGGGAAGATCACGAAGGCGTCGTCGTCGTCCAGACCGACGGCGAGGTGCCCGATCTGGTCGGTGAGCGAGCCCCGGCCGTCGCGCCCCGGCGCGATGAACCGGCTCGGCAACCGGTTGAGCAGCACGTCGATCGCCGGGTCCCACTGGAGGGAGTCCTTGAGGACGATGCGCGGCTCCCGCTGGAACCAGTTCACCAACGCGTGGATCAGGATGAACGAGTCGCCCGGACCGGCGTGCCGGCAGACCACCAGCTCGGGTCGGCCGGGCAACGCGGTGTCCGGGTCGGTGCCGACCACGTCGATGGTCAGCCGCAGCGTCCACTTCGCCTGCCAGAACAGCACCCGCAGGAACCAGCCCGCCAGCACGTAGTGGGCGCGCTGGAAGGCCGGCGAGCCGACCCGCCAGCCGAAGCCGGAGGCGACCCAGAGCCCGAAGAGACAGAGCAGCGCCGCCGCGTCCCAGAGGAGATAGCAGAAGCCGATCCAGAGCACCCGCAGCGGGCGCAGCCGCCCCGGCACGAAGGGGGACACGGCCAGGGCCAGCACGGCCCACACCGGCACGGTGGTCACCAGCAGGAGCACCAGCAGCACCATTCCCGGCGCCAGCAGCAGACGGCGGATCCACCGGTGCGGTAGCGGCATCAACGCTCCAGATTCGCCAGGTAGTGCCGGGAGGCCGAGTACGCGCGGCTGATCCGCCGCCCCACCGCCGCCATGTCCCGGTACGCCCACGGGGTGTCGTCGCGCGGTTCCAGCCCGCCGGTCGGCAACACGTGCACCTCGACCCCGTCGGGCAGGGCCGCCATCTCCCGGGCGAACCGGTGCCGGCGGGCGATCTCGAAGGCCACCTGGGCGATCTCCCAGGGCCGCCGGGGCGGCGCCAGCGCCCGTTCGATCCGTCCCACCTGGAGGACGAAGATCCGGCCCGCGCCGGCCACCACCGCCTCGCCGATCGGGATCGAGTTGACGATGCCGCCGTCGACGTAGTGCTGGTCGCCGATCCGGGCCGGCGGCAGCAGCCCCGGCACCGACGCGGAGGCGAGCACGGCGGGCACCACCGCCCCGCTGACGAACCAGTGCTCGGCGGCCCGCTCGATGTTCGCGGCGCAGCAGCGGAACGGGACCTGAAGGTCGGCGAAGGTGGTCTCCGCGCCCAGCTCGCTCTCCAGCAGCTTGCGCAACGGTCGGGGCGAGTGCAGGTGGGTACGCGCCGCGAAGCGCCGCAGTTGCCGGGCCACCGAGTCGCCGTACACCTCACTGGCCTCGGGGGACGCCCAGAGGCGGACGAGCCGGTCGGTCACCGCCTCGGTCGGATCGGCCGCCACGAGTGCGCCGTTGACCGCGCCGATAGACGTGCCGAGCACCATGTCCGGGCGGATCCCGGCGCGGAACAGGGCCCGCAGCATGCCCACCTCGACCGCGCCGAGGACGCCACCGCCCCCGAGCACGAACGCCACCGGTCCCCGAGCCATGCCGTTCATCCTGGCACGTCCGTGCCGTACCCCGTTCACCCCGGCACAGCAGGCCCCCCTGCGTACGCACCGTGTCCGAACCGGTACGGGCTGCCCGGCCGACCGTTGACAGGGCGGCAACATTCGCGCAACCTGATACCGCTCCCACCTATGAGGGCAGGTGCGATCCGTGAAGCCAGCACTGCAGCCCGGCCGGTTGCTGGCCACCCGTTACCGGCTGATCGACCAGATCGGTGCCGGTGGCATGTCGGTGATCTGGCGATCCCACGACGAGGTGCTCGACCGGGTGGTCGCACTCAAGGTGCTCGCCCCGTCGCTGGCCGCCGACGCCCGGTTCCGCGACATGGTGCGCGAGGAGGCCCGCGCCGCCGCCGCGCTCGTGCACCCGCACGTGACGTCGGTGCACGACTACGGCGAGACCGTGTCGCCGGACGGCTCCATCACGTCGTTCGTGGTGATGGAGCTGCTCACCGGCGAGGAGTTGGAGTTCCGGCTCACCGAGGGGCCGCTGCCGTGGACCGAGGCGGTGGAGATCGGCGCGCAGGTCGCGGACGCGCTCGCCGCCGCGCACCGGCTCGGCATCGTGCACCGCGACGTCACCACCGCCAACGTGATGATGACGCAGGTCGGCGCCAAGGTGCTGGACTTCGGCATCGCCACCCGCATCGGCGCCCCCGACGACGACGAGGACGGCGGCACCTTCGGTACCCCGGCGTACGTGGCTCCGGAACGGCTGGACGGCGCGCCGACCCAGCCCGCCACCGACGTCTACTCGCTCGGGGTGCTGATCCACGAGATGCTCACCGGCCGGGTGCCGTACCCGGCGGACACGTGGGAGGAACTCAGCCTCGCGCTGGCCGAGGGGGCACCGCCCACCCTGGACGGTGTGCCGGGGCTTCCCCCGACGGTGGCCCAGGTCTGCCTGCGGTGCCTGTCCCGCGACCCGGCCGACCGTCCCACCGCCCGCCAGGTGGCCACCGTGCTGCGGGACCAGATGCTCCCGGCCGACCCACAGGCCACCACCATGCTCTCCCCCACCGTCACGCTCCCCGCGCTGACGTCGACCCGCGCCACCGCCGCCGTCGGTCCGGCCCACAGCACCATCGTCGGGCCGGTCGTTCCCGGCGCCAGCGGAGCGGCCGGTGCCCCGACGACGGCCACGGCGGCCGGGGAACCCACGCC
>NZ_SISL01000536.1:0-3673 GCF_004307965.1 Verrucosispora sp. SN26_14.1
GGCCGGCAGCCCGACGCCGGCCGCGCCGAGCCCGAGCGAGAGCGTCGCACCGCCGACCGTGGAGAGCCCCGAGCCGACGCCCACCCCGTCGCCCACGCCCAGCGAAGCCGACCCGAACAGCGGGCCGAAGGTGCTCCGGGGCGTCGGCTCCGGCCTCTGCCTCGGGCTGGATGGCGACGGCGAGCGGGCGGTGGCCAAGCTGGCCGGCTGCACCGGCGGGCCGGAGCAGCAGTGGGTGGTCAACCCGTTCGGCCCGGACACGGTGACGCTGACCAACGCCGCCCACAACCAGTGCCTCGACGTGGAGGGGCGCAGCGGCGACGACGGCGCGCGGTTGCAGCAGTTCGGCTGCCACGGCGAGGACAACCAGCAGTGGCGTCTCCAGCCGGCCGACGACGGCGCCGTGCTGCTGGTGGCCGTGCACAGCGGAAAGTGCGCCCAGGTCCGCGACGGTGGCGGCGAGGCCGGCATCGACGTCGTCCAGGCCCCGTGCGACGGCAACCCGGCGCAGCGCTGGTCGCCGCAGTGAAAGGAAGGGCCCCCTACTAACGCCTGCGGTATAGCAGGGGTCCCCTGCTAACAGGTGCCGGACAGCGAGCGCAAGACAGCGGTGCCGGGAAGCGCGCGAGGCCAGGGCGTCAGGGGCGCAGTGTCCGCAGCTCCGTCAGGTGTCGGGGCAGGTGGACGCGGGTGTGCAGGTCGATGACGCGACCCCAGGGCAACGGCTCGTCGACGACGAGGTCGAAACCCTCGCGCAGGTGCGTCTCCACCGGCGTGTCGGCCCCCGCGCCGAGCCGGGCCACCAGGGCGACCAGGCGATCGCTGCTGTGCCGGAGCCGGTCGGCCAGCCCGGCCAGGCCACCCGCCTCGGCGACCAACGCGTCCAGTTCCGGCCGGTGGATCTCGTCCAGCTCATAGAAGGCGTACGGGGAGCCGGCGAGCACCGCTTCGGTCGCCTCGCTCATCAGCTCGTCGCCGGTGACCAGGTGCGCCACGATCTGTTCGGCGCTGTAGCGGCCGGTCGGCGGCGGCCCGAACCCGCCCACGTCGATCTCGGTCAGCAGCGCGTCGTACGCCTGCCGCAACCCGTCGACCTCCACCCCGCCGAGCCTAGCGGCGACCGCGCCGTGACCGCAGGTAGTCGCTGACCACGTACTCGCCGAGGTCCTCGGTGTCCGGGGTGAAGACCCGGCCGCCGCTGCGCCGGGCCACCGCGTCCACGAAGCGGCGCAGCCCCGGATCGTCACCGAGCATGAACAGGTTCAGCGTCGCGCCGTACCGGCCGATCCGGTCCACCTCGCGGATGGTCGCCTCGACGGTCTCCGGCAACGACGGCCAGTGGAACACCGCCTCGCCGTCGGCCGGGTCCAGGTGGGCGGTCGGCTCGCCGTCGGTCACCACCAGTACCACCGGTTCGGCGTCCGGGTGGCGGCGCAGGTGCCGGCCGGCGAGCCGCAGGGCGTGTTGCAGGTTGGTGCCCTGGGTCATGTCCGGCTCGGCGGCGGCCAACTCCTGCTGGGTCAGCGTCGCCGCCCGCCGACCGAACCCGATGATCTGGAGCGCGTCCTGCGGGAACCGGGTCGCCATCAGGTGGGCCAGCGCGAGGCCGGTCTGCTTCATCGGACCCCACCGGCCCTGCGAGATCATCGAGTACGACAGGTCCACGCAGAGCGCCACCGCCGCCGAGGCCCGTCGCTCGGTCTCGACCACCTCGAAGTCCTCGACGGCCAGGTGCAGCGGCACTCCGGGGCCGGCCCGGCGTACCGCCCGGGTCAGCGTCCGCACCACGTCGATGGGCTGCTCGTCGCCGTACCCCCAGGGTCGGGACGCGCCGGTGACCTCGCCGGCCGCGCCCGCCGACCGCAGGTCGTGCTCTCCCCGGGGCCCGGCGGTCAACTCGGCGAAGACCTGCCGCAACGCGGTGCCGCCGAGACGGCGCAGCGCCTTCGGACTCAGGGTCAGGCCCTCGGCGTCCCGGGTCACCCAGCCCTGCCGCCGCAGCTCCCGCTCCAGTTCCCGGAGTCGGCGTACGTCGTCGGCGGCGTCCCGGCCGAGGGTACGGGCCACCGACTCGACGTCGATGTCGTCCAGGGTCGCCCCCGGGTACTCCTGCCCCAACTGGTCCAGCAGGTCGTCCAGCTCGGCGATCTCGTCCAGCGCCCCCGTCGCCTCGCCGTAGCCGAGCGGCTGCTCGCCGCGCATCCGCTCGCCCCGGCCCCAACGCAGGTCGGGGCGGAGCGCCCGCAGGTTGCCCTCCAGGTCGGCCAGTTCGCCGGCCAGCCGGTCGCCGAGCGACTGGCGCATCAGGCCGGCGAGTTCCTCCCGCTGCCGGTCGGAGAGCGAGTTCATCAGCCGTTGCCCGGCCGCCGACCGCCGGGCCAGCAGGTCGATCAGCTCGTCGACGTCGGCCGGACGTTCCGGGAAGAAGTCGCCGTGCCGGCGCATGAACTCGGCGAACGCGTCGGTCGTGTCCTCGGCGCGGGCGTGCCGGGCCAGCAGGGCGTTCAGGTCCCGCATCATCTCGACCAGCCGCTCCTGCACGGCCGGGTCGGCGGCCATCTGGGTCGAGGAGCGCAGCCCGGCGAAACGCTGGCCGAGGACGTCGTCCCGCAACCCGTCGAGGATCCGCTGGTAGGTCTGCCGGGCGTCCTCACTGGCCCACCGGTACTCGGAGAGTTCCCGCACCGCCTGGGCGGTGGAGCGGGGCAGGTCGTCCAGCATCGCCTCGGCGAACCGGGCCGCCTCGTCCGAGCGCCCGGACAACTCGTCCCGCTCGGCGGCGAGTGCCTGGTCCAGCAGGGCCTGTGCCCGGGTCACCGCACCGTCCAGGTCGCCCCGGCGCAGCGCCTCCCGCCGGAGCCGACGGGCGCGGGCGGTCAACGGGTCCAGTCCGCCCCGTTCCTGCGGTCCCCGACGCAGCAGCTCCCGCAACGCGTCCCGCAGGCTGCCGCCGGCCAGCACCTCCTGGCCGACCTGGTCCACCGCCGACTGCACGTCGTACGGCGGCGCCAGCGGATCGGGGCCACCCCGCCACTGCCCGTACCGGAACCGGTTGCCCGCCATGGTCAGTCCCGGCCGCCGTAGCGGGTCCGCCCCGAGTCGGTCACGTCCTTGTCCAACCGTCGACTCAGGTGCAGCCCTTCCAGCACGAACTCGACCGCCGCAGCGGCCTGCCCGGGGCTGGGCGCGTCACCGACGCCGAGCCGGTCGAGCACCTTGGCCAGCCCCGGCACGGTGCCCACCTGGCGCAGCAGCTCGGCCGCAGACACCAGTTCCCCGGTCTCGACGGTCTCGCCCTCCTCGACCAGCGTCGCGAACCCGGACAGGTCGAGCCCGGCCAGCCGGGCCCGGAACGTGTCGGCGGTGGCGGTGCGCAGCAGGTGGCCGAGGATCTCGATCTCGCGGCCCTCCTCGCCGCTCTCGAACTCGACCTTTCCGCGCAGGGTGGAGGTCACCGACACGGCGTCACCCACCCGCGCTACCGCGTCGAGCGCAAGGAAGGGCACCTTGTTAACGTCTGCGGTAGAGGAAGGGTCCCCTGCTAACACCTCACCCCGAGCGGCAGACGCACCCGACGCGGCAGCAGCGCCCGGCCCGGCAGACGTGCCCGCCGCGGTGGACTCGGCGGCCAGCAGGCCGGCCCGGCGCAGTGCGGCGGCGGCCACCGTCTCGG
>NZ_SISL01000537.1:0-3668 GCF_004307965.1 Verrucosispora sp. SN26_14.1
TGTCCGGCGGTGTCCTACTCTCCCACACCCTCCCGGGTGCAGTACCATCGGCGCTGGAGGGCTTAGCTTCCGGGTTCGGAATGTAACCGGGCGTTTCCCCTCCGCCATGACCGCCGTAACCTTATCAACATGTCAAACACAATCCGCACCAACACCAACGTGTCGGGGTGTGTTTGTTTGTTGTGAGTTACACAGTGGACGCGTAGCAACTTTGATAGTCAAGTCCTCGGCCTATTAGTACCGGTCAACTGAACCCGTTACCGGGCTTACATTTCCGGCCTATCAACCCAGTCGTCTAGCTGGGGGCCTTACCCCACCAAAGGTGGGTGGGATACCTCATCTTGAAGCGAGCTTCCCGCTTAGATGCTTTCAGCGGTTATCCCTTCCGAACGTAGCTAACCAGCCGTGCCCCTGGCGGGACAACTGGCACACCAGAGGTTCGTCCGTCCCGGTCCTCTCGTACTAGGGACAGCCCTTCTCAAGTATCCTACGCGCACGGCGGATAGGGACCGAACTGTCTCACGACGTTCTAAACCCAGCTCGCGTACCGCTTTAATGGGCGAACAGCCCAACCCTTGGGACCTGCTACAGCCCCAGGATGCGACGAGCCGACATCGAGGTGCCAAACCATCCCGTCGATATGGACTCTTGGGGAAGATCAGCCTGTTATCCCCGGGGTACCTTTTATCCGTTGAGCGACACCGCTTCCACACGCAAGTGCCGGATCACTAGTCCCGACTTTCGTCCCTGCTCGACCCGTCAGTCTCACAGTCAAGCTCCCTTGTGTACTTGCACTCAACACCTGATTGCCAACCAGGCTGAGGGAACCTTTGGGCGCCTCCGTTACCTTTTAGGAGGCAACCGCCCCAGTTAAACTACCCACCAGACACTGTCCCTGAACCGGATAACGGTCCGAAGTTAGATACCCGAATCAACCAGAGTGGTATTTCAAGATTGCCTCCCCCCATACTGGCGTATGAGGTTCACCGGCTCCCACCTATCCTACACAAGCTAACTCAGATACCAATGTCAAGCTATAGTAAAGGTCCCGGGGTCTTTCCGTCCTGCCGCGCGTAACGAGCATCTTTACTCGTACTGCAATTTCGCCGGGCCTGTGGTTGAGACAGTGGGGAAGTCGTTACGCCATTCGTGCAGGTCGGAACTTACCCGACAAGGAATTTCGCTACCTTAGGATGGTTATAGTTACCACCGCCGTTTACTGGCGCTTAAGTTCTCCGCTTCGCCCCGAAGAGCTAACAGGTCCCCTTAACGTTCCAGCACCGGGCAGGCGTCAGTCCATATACATCGAATTACTTCTTCGCATGGACCTGTGTTTTTAGTAAACAGTCGCTTCCCCCTGCTCTCTGCGGCCATACAACGCTCCACCCGCGCGGGGCTTCACGTCTCCGGCCCCCCTTCTCCCTAAGTTACGGGGGCAATTTGCCGAGTTCCTTAACCACAGTTCGCCCGATCGCCTCGGTATTCTCTACCTGACCACCTGTGTCGGTTTGGGGTACGGGCCGCTAAGAACTCGCTAGAGGCTTTTCTCGGCAGCATAGGATCACTGACTTCACCTGAATCGGCTCGGCATCACGTCTCAGCCTACATGCGCCACGGATTTGCCTATGGCACGGCCTACACGCTTACCCCGGCACAACCACCGGCCGGGCTCAGCTACCTTCCTGCGTCACCCCATCGCTTGACTACTACCCGCCAGGTTCCCACGCTCCCCATCATCAACCCGAAGGTCTCAAACAGTTTGGGTGGTTAGCACAACGAGGTTCATCAGGGACGCTCTTTCGCGGGTACGGGAATATCAACCCGTTGTCCATCGACTACGCCTCTCGGCCTCGCCTTAGGTCCCGACTCACCCAGGGCGGATTAACCTGGCCCTGGAACCCTTGGTCATCCGGCGGAAGGGTTTCTCACCCTTCTTTCGCTACTCATGCCTGCATTCTCACTCGTGCCGCGTCCACAACTCGATCACTCGGCTGCTTCACCCCCGGCACGACGCTCCCCTACCCATCCACACACCTGCACAAGAAACCCGAAGGAATCCTGCGAAGCACACGTGTGAATGCCACAGCTTCGGCGGTGTACTTGAGCCCCGCTACATTGTCGGCGCGGAACCACTTGACCAGTGAGCTATTACGCACTCTTTAAAGGGTGGCTGCTTCTAAGCCAACCTCCTGGTTGTCTGTGCGACCCCACATCCTTTTCCACTTAGCACACGCTTAGGGGCCTTAGCTGGTGATCTGGGCTGTTTCCCTCTCGACTACGAAGCTTATCCCCCGCAGTCTCACTGCCGCGCTCTCACTTACCGGCATTCGGAGTTTGGCTGATTTCGGTAAGCTTGTGGGCCCCCTAGACCATCCAGTGCTCTACCTCCGGCAAGAAACACGCGACGCTGCACCTAAATGCATTTCGGGGAGAACCAGCTATCACGGAGTTTGATTGGCCTTTCACCCCTAACCACAGGTCATCCCCCAACTTTTCAACGTTGGTGGGTTCGGCCCTCCACACGGTCTTACCCGCGCTTCAGCCTGCCCATGGCTAGATCACTCCGCTTCGGGTCTAGAACATGCGACTCAAACGCCCTCTTCAGACTCGCTTTCGCTACGGCTCCCCCACACGGGTTAACCTCGCCACATGCCACTAACTCGCAGGCTCATTCTTCAAAAGGCACGCCGTCACCCCTCAAGGCTCCGACGGATTGTAGGCGAACGGTTTCAGGTACTATTTCACTCCCCTCCCGGGGTACTTTTCACCATTCCCTCACGGTACTCGTCCGCTATCGGTCACCAGGAAGTATTCAGGCTTACCAGGTGGTCCTGGCAGATTCACGGCAGATTTCAGGAGTCCGCCGCTACTCGGGAACATCCATAGAAGACCAGCTGCTTTCACCTACCGGACTTTCACCGTCTACGGTCGGCCATTCCAGACCATTCGACTAACAACTGGTTTTGTAACTTCTTCGATGAGTGTCAGCTCACCACACAGAGTCCCACAACCCCGACCACGCAACCCCTGACAGGTATCACACGCAACCGGTTTAGCCTAAATCCGCTTTCGCTCGCCACTACTCACGGAATCACTATTTGTTTTCTCTTCCTACGGGTACTGAGATGTTTCACTTCCCCGCGTTCCCTCCACACACCCTATGAGTTCAGGTGCAGGTGACATCACATGACTGATGCCGGGTTACCCCATTCGGACACCCTGGGATCACAGCTCGGTTGACAGCTCCCCCAGGCCTATCGCGGCCTCCCACGTCCTTCATCGGCTCCTGGTGCCAAGGCATTCACCGTTCGCCCTTGACAACTTGACCACAAAGATGCTCGCGTCCACTGTGCAATTCTCAACAAACAACCAACCCACAACCCACAGCGCGACACCAAACCCGACCACCGCCGGCGGTATGCCACACCAGGTCATGCCTGGAAACCAATCCGGAACATCACGTCCCGACCATCGGTTCTGAAGCAAACAACACCCACAAGGGTTGTTCCTTCAGGACTCAACAGGGTGCTAATCATTCCCCCACAGCCGCACCAACAGAACTCTTTCCACACCACCCCCGCAAAGAGATGGCCGTACTCGAACCTGCCGGCCGTTGCCGAAAGAAAACTCGCCAGTGTCTCCGCCAATTGAGCACCCCGACCCGACAT
>NZ_SISL01000538.1:0-3658 GCF_004307965.1 Verrucosispora sp. SN26_14.1
TCAGAGGTGTATAAGCGACAGCGCTCGGCCGGGCCGACATCCCGGCGACGGTGGACCTGACCGAGGCGGGCCGCCGCGACTGGCTGCACTGGGGCCTCGGCGGCACCACCAGTCCGGTACGCAAGCGCGACGGCTCCGCCTCCCTGCGTGACCTGGGCGGCCAGGGCGAACGGGACAGCTGGGACGGCAACCAGGAACTGTTCCGGTGGCGCGACGGAGCGCCGGTGAACTCGGCCGGCGACGTCGCGGACGGGGTCTACACCTGCGGTGCGGGCAACGGTTTCCGGCTCGCCGTCGTCGCCGACGGTCAGCCGCGTACCGCCACCGTCTATCTCGGCGTCTGGATGGCCCGGGGTCGGCTCGACGTACGCGTGGGCGACGACGGGCCACGCCGGACGCTGCGTCTGGAGGAGCGGCACACCAGTCTCTCCTCGGGCGTGACGGTCCGGTTCGAGGCGCCGCAGGGCACCCGTGTCCTGCTCACCTGGACGGTGGAGGAGACGTTCACACCGCACTGCGGCAACGTCGGCCTCCAGGCCGTCGCACTGCGCTGACCTGCCCCCGGCACGGTTCTCCAGTAGCGTGGTCGGTGACCGATCATGATCGAGGAGGACCGATGACGTCGGGCGAGAAGGTAGTGGACAGCCCCACCGACTGGGTGGCCGAGCACATCGACAGGTACGTCGAGACCGACGGTGCCGAGGGACACGAGTGGCAGCCGGGCGTGTTCACGTTGCTGCTGACCACCCGGGGCCGACGCAGCGGCGCCCTTCGCCGGACCGCGTTGATCTACCGGCGGCACGGCGACGCGTACGTGGTGGTCGCCTCCCAGGGCGGCGCTCCCCGACACCCCGCCTGGTATCTGAACCTGCTCGCGGACCCGGAGGCCCAGGTCCAGGTCGCGGCCGAGCGCTTCACCGCACGGGCCCGCACCGCCACGGCCGAGGAGAAGGCCCGGCTCTGGCCGGACATGGTCGCCGTCTGGCCGGCGTACGACGACTACCAGACCAAGACGGACCGGGACATCCCCGTGGTGTTGCTGGAACGCCTCTGACGGCAGCCGTACCCGCCGTCGGGCAGTTTGTCCGTCGGATCGCCTCCACCGGACCGTACCGTCCTGCTGTCCGGGTTCAACTGTCCTTTGTGGAGGCCAGGCTGATGAGCAGCAGCAGTACCCTCCGTCCGTCCCCGCCCACCGGCGAGCCGGTCGGAACGGCGTTGCGGGAGATCCCGCTGCCGCCGTACGTGACCGCCGAGGACGCCCAGTTCGCCGTCCGTGCCGTCGTGGTGCACGCGCCCCGAAGATGGTCCGGCGGCACAGTCTGTCGCAACGACGCCAGCCCGCACCCGTGCCGGCTGCACCGCTGGGGCACCCGCGTGCTGGCGCTGCGCGGCCTGCGTGACTCCGAGATCGCCGCCCTCATCGAACGCGGCGATCCCGCCGCTCCCGTCCCCCCGCCCAAGATGCAAGGAAGGGCCCCCTCCTAACGCCTGCGGTATAGCAGGGGTCCCCTCCTAACATCAGGGAAACCTCGTCGGGTACCCGTTCGCAGAGCTTTCACACCCGGTTAATCAATCGACGGTATTCTACTTGACGGATGCCTCCAGAGCGGGCACCGTGGGCAGTGGAGGGGCCTTGAGCTGCCCCGATGCGGCGGTGGGCGACCGCTGCCCGGCGAGCCGCGCCGGGTGTGGTCGGCCTGGAAAGGCCGCCACATCCGTACCCGGTGTGCGGGCCGAGTGCCGGTCCGCTCACGGACTGGCCGGCAGTGTGCCTCCGGCACCGGGAGTCGAGAACCCACGAGGAGTCCCGCCATGCTCACGATGACCGACAACGCCGTCCTGGTGATCCGTGATCTCGCCAACCAGCAGGACGTGGCCGAGGGCGGTGGGGTACGCATCGCCGCGGACACCACCGCCGGATCGCTCACCGTCGAGCTGGTCGCCGCGCCGGTCGCGGGTGATCAGGTGGTCGACAACCAGGGCGCCCGCATCTTCCTCGACTCCGACGCCGCCGACCTGCTCGGCGACGCCGCGGTCGACGCGACCGTCGACGACGAGGGCGTGGTGCAGTTCGGGTTCACCGAGCAGCAGTAGCCGCAGGCTCAGCCCGCGCGGCGGTGCTCCCCGCCTCGGGGCCGTGGGGGCGGGACGGGCCCCGGGGGCCGGGCTCCGCCACCGCTGGTACGCCCCAGTGTGGCCAGCACGTGTGCCAGGTGGTGCGAGGTGCTCCAGGCCACCCAGTTGGTCGCCGACCCGGCTCCGGCGACCCGACGCGCCCGGCGCACGATCTCGTGGTCGCCCCAGGAGAAGCCGGCGCCCGTCGACGGCCAGTGCGGCGCGGACACCAGTTCACGGCAGAGGTCGGCGACCCGCTCGTCGCCGCGCCGGCCCCGCCGCGACCACCGGTAGAGCCACCACGCGTCAACGTCGGTGTAGCGGACCGTCGGCAGCCGGTCGGCCGGTTCCGCGCCGGGCGCGGCGGAGGCGACGCCGTAGTCACCGAACCCCACCCCGAGGTCGGCCAGCCGCCGCCAGAGCAGCCAGTCCCAACGGTCCAGCCGGACCGGTTCGTCGGTGGGCAGTCGGGCCAGTGCCGGGGGCATCCCGCCCGCCACCACGGTGACCGTGCGCCAGGCGTGCCGTCGGGCCCAGTCCCGCGCCCGGCGTACCCGGGGCTCCGTCGTGCGGATGTCCGCCGGGCAGCACACGTCACCGCAGTCGAGCACCAGGTCGCACTGCTCGGGGGCCAGTCGCGCGTACCGCCAGATCCGTTCCACGGCGGTCGTGGCGGCGTTGGGTCCGGCCCGGTCCAGGCGGATCCGCAGGCGCACCACGGCCCGGCCGCAGTACGCCCGAGCGGTGACCCCGTGCGCCGCGAGCCGCTGGTCACCGTCGGTCAGGCCGATCACCGGCACCAGCGGTACGCCCCATCGCAGCGGCTCGGCACCGGCCGGATCGGGCAGCGCGCCCACGTCGACGGCCGGGATCAGCCCCGGCGGCAACCGGTTCACGGCTTCCACGATGGATCTGTCGAGTTCGGACACGTGCAGGATCGGGGCGATCAGCGGGGCGAGGGCGTCGTCGAGGTGGCCGAGCGCGTCCAGTTCGCCCCGCCGTGCGGGGAGGACGGGACGGTAGACCGGTTCCGTCGCCCAGCCCCGGTGGGCGGGCACCATAATTAAATGTAGCCAGGTGATTACCCAGCTCACAGGGCATGCAGCCGGAAATTCGGCGGAACTCTGTCAGCTCCGCGACTGTCATCGCGGGGCACCGACAGCGCGACACCCCGGGCGGCAGGTGCCGCTCCGGGGTGTCCATCGGCCGTCACCGGCCCGCTGTCGACCGGTCAGTCGTCGTCGCGGTCGTCGTCGTCGTCATCGTCATCGTCGTCGTCATCGCGGTCGTCGTCGCCGTCGTACCGCTCCTTCTCGGCCTTGAGCACCTCGCCGGTCTCCCGGTCGACGTCGATCTCGTGCTCGACGTCGCCGTTGACGATCTCGACCTCCCAGACCGGGCGCTTGTTCTCCCGGTCCCGGTCGATCTCGGTGATCCGACCGCCGCCGGCGTGCGCCAGGGCGATCTCACCGGCCCGCTCGCGGCTCACCTTGTCGGCGGGGTCCGGCGTGCCGGTGCCGGCCGGCGGGGTGGCCGTGGT
>NZ_SISL01000539.1:0-3655 GCF_004307965.1 Verrucosispora sp. SN26_14.1
CCCATGGTCCGGGGCGGCACGCCGGCCGCCGCGGCGCCGGAGACCCGGGCCAGCGGAGTGAGGCCGTACGCGGCGACGGCCGCCTCCGAGGCGACCAGCAGCGCCACCGCGCCGTCGTTGACGCCGGACGAGTTCCCCGCGGTGACGGTGCCGCCGTCGCGGAACGGGGTGGGCAGCGCGGCGAGCTTCTCCAGCGACGTCTGCCGGGGATGCTCGTCGACCTCCACCAGGCGCGTCTCGCGCCGCCCGGCCGGCACGGTCACCGGCACGATCTCCTCGGCCAACCGCCCGTCGGCCTGGGCCTTCGCGGCCCGCGCCTGGGAGCGGTACGCGAACTCGTCCTGCGCGGACCGGTCCACGCCGTACTCCTCGGCCACGTTCTCGGCCGTCTCCGGCATCGAGTCGACGCCCCAACCCTGCCGCATCAGCGGGTTGACCAGTCGCCAGCCGATGGTGGTGTCGTGGACCTCGGCGGCCCGGGAGTAGGCGGTGGTCGCCTTCGGCATCACGAACGGGGCCCGGCTCATGCTCTCGACGCCGCCCGCGACGACCAGATCGGCCTCACCGGCGACCACCGCGCGGGCGGCGGTGGCCAGCGCGTCGAGACCGGAACCGCAGAGCCGGTTGATCGTGCTGCCGGACACCTGCTCGGGTAGCCCGCCGAGCAACGCCGCCATCCGGGCCACGTTGCGGTTGTCCTCACCGGCCTGGTTGGCGCAGCCCAGGATCACGTCGTCGGTGCGTGCCCAGTCCACCGCCGGATGACGGGCCACCAGCTCACGGATCACGTGCGCGGCCAGGTCGTCGGGGCGGACGCCGGCCAGGGCACCGGCGTAGCGGCCGATCGGGGTACGCACACCGGCCACCAGGTAAGCCACGGTCATCGCGAGTCCTTCGGGGGTGGGGAAGGGCGGGCACCGGCCGCCCGTCGGGTCCCGCCGGACGTCCGGCGGCCAGGATATCCCCGGCGTATCCCGATAGGTTGTCGGCATGGCCCGACCCCAGTTCCGCGCGGAGACCAGCGACGGCGGCGCGTTCGTCCGGCAGCCCAACCGGTTCACCGGGCGGGTCACCCCGCACTCCACCTCGCCGCCCGGCGGCGGGCCCGACGACCAGGACCGCTGGCCGTTGGAGGCGGGCCGCTACCGGCTGATCTGGTGCCGCGCCTGCCCGTGGGCGCACCGGGCATTGATCGTGCGGAACCTGCTCGGGCTCGGTGACGCCATCTCGCTGGGCACCGTCGATCCGATCCGGGACGACCGGGGCTGGCGGTTCACGCTCGACCAGGACGGCTTCGACCCGGTGCTGGGCATCGGTTTCCTGTCCGAGGCGTACCTGGCGACCGACGCCGACTACTCCGGCCGGGTCACCGTGCCCGCGCTGGTCGACACGCTCACCGGCCGGGTGGTCACGAACGACTACCCGCAGCTCACCCTGGACCTGTCCACCGAGTGGCGGCGGTGGCACGCACCGGACGCGCCGGACCTGTACCCGGTGGCGCTGCGCCCGGAGATGGACACGCTGATGGCGGAGATCCACCGGGACGTCAACAACGGCGTCTACCGGTGCGGCTTCGCCACCTCCCAGCAGGCGTACGACGAGTCGTACCAGACGCTCTTCGCCCGGCTGGACGCGCTGTCGGAACGGCTGACCGACCGGCGGTACCTGATGGGCGACTCGATCACGGAGGCGGACGTACGGCTGTTCACCACGCTGGTCCGCTTCGACGTGGCCTACCACGGGCACTTCAAGTGCAACCGGCAGAAGCTGACCGAGATGCCGGTGCTGTGGGCGTACGCGCGGGACCTGTTCCAGACCCCGGGTCTCGGCGAGACCGTCGACTTCGACCACATCAAGCGGCATTACTACGCGACGCACCACCAGATCAACCCGACCGGGGTGGTGCCGCTCGGGCCGGACCTGCACGGCTGGACGACGCCGCACGGACGTGACTGAGTCGTCGACGGCGTACCGCCGGGCGTCGGCGCGGGGCGGGGTCGCGGCGGCGGGTGCCGCGTTGGGCGTACTCACCGGGACGGCCCTGGTGGTCCTCGCCGTGGTCGCCGGTCCGGGACCGGGCCTGACCGGGTACGTCAGCGAGGCCGGGGTGGCCGAGAGCGGTTACGCGTGGACGTACCGGATCGGGGTGTTCTCCCTGGCCACGGCGCTACTGCTGCTCGCGGTGGCCCTGCGCGACGAGGCCCGGCGGCCCGAACGGGCGCGGATGGCGCACCCGGGTGCGGCCGTGGTGCGGCGGCTCGTGGGACGTCGGGCCGCGACGGTGCTGGGCCAGCTGGCGACGCTGCCCGGCGCGGTGGCGCTGCTCGTCGCGGCGGCGCTCTGCACGCTGCTCTCCGGTGCGGTGACCTGTAGCGCCGGCTGCCCGCTGCCGCCCTTCGAGCCGGCCACCGTGGCGGACCTGGTGCACGGTGCGGCGAGCGTCGCCGCCACCGCGACGGTGGTGTTCGCGATGGTCGCGCTCGCCCTCGCCCCGCAGGCCGACCGGCGGTTGCGCCGACCGGCCACGGTCGCGGCGGTGGTGGCGCTCCCGCTCGCCGGGGCGGTCGGCCTGGCCATGCTCTTCGTCGGGCGGGGCTCGCTGGTCGGGGTGCTGGAACGGCTGCTGCTGGCGGTGGCCGTCGTCTGGGGCGTCGCCACCGCCCTCGCCCTGGCCGCCCGCACCCGGGCCGCCGGTGGGCGGACCGACCGGAGCTGACCGACGCGAGAGTGCCCGACCCCACAGCCCGTGTCCGGGCCGCGCGCCCGACGGCCGGGAGAAGATGGCGCGATGAGCTCGTTGTTCACCCCCCTGGCGCTGCGCGCGGTGACCCTGCCCAACCGGATCGCGATGGCGCCGATGTGCCAGTACAGTGCCGGGCCCGACGGCCTGCCCACCGACTGGCACCTGGTGCACCTCGGCACCCGGGCCGTGGGCGGCGCCGGACTGGTGATGACCGAGGCGACCGCCGTGGTGCCGGAGGGACGGATCAGCCCGCAGGACACCGGGCTCTGGTCCGGGCGGCACGTCGACGCCTGGCGTCCGGTGACCCGCTTCCTGACCACCCACGGCGCGGTGCCCGTCGTGCAGCTCGCACACGCCGGAGTCAAGGCGTCGACGTACCGGCCGTGGGCACCCCGGCGCGGCGGCGTGCCCGACGCGGAGGGCGGCTGGACGCCGGTCGGACCGACCACTGAGCCGTTCGTGCCGGAGTACCGCGAACCGACCGCGCTAGACCCGGCCGGGATCGCCGGGGTGGTCGAGGCGTTCGCGACCGCCGCCGCCCGCGCGCTGGAGGCGGGGTTCGCCGCCGTCGAGGTGCACGCGGCGCACGGATACCTGCTGCACGAGTTCCTCTCCCCGCTGACCAACCGGCGTACCGACGGCTGGGGCGGGGACCGGGCCGGTCGGATGCGACTCACCCTGGAGGTCGCCCGCGCGGTGCGCGCCGCCGTCGGACCGGACGTGCCGGTGCTGGCCCGCATCTCGGCCACCGACTGGGTCGACGGCGGCTGGACCGTCGACGACAGCGTGGTGCTCGCCACCGAGTTGGCCGCCGCCGGGGTGGACCTGGTCGACTGTTCCTCCGGCGGCGCCGCGCCGACGGCCGACATCCCGGTCGGGCCCGGCTACCAGGTGCCGGCCGCCGCCCGGATC
>NZ_SISL01000054.1:0-21535 GCF_004307965.1 Verrucosispora sp. SN26_14.1
AGTGTGTATAAGAGACAGGCCCCGAACACCGAGCAGGCCAGGGTCGGCAGCGATGATCCGGTCGCGCATCGGGCGGCGGGCGAGCGCGGCCAGCGCCTCGTCCACGAGCACGTGCAACGGCATGGACAGCTCGGTCTCCAGCTCGCGGGTCGCCGTGGTGGTGGCGGCGACCTCGGCCCGCAACGCCGGCAGGACGCGCCGCCCCTCGTCGGTGAGCGTGACCATCCTGGTGCGCGCGTCGCGGCCGGGGATCGCCTCCACGAGCCCGGCACGCGCCATCGCGGCGACCGTCTGACTGGCCGCCGAATGGGTCACGTCGATCGCCGTCGCGACGGCCCGGATCGAACACGGCCCGTCGTCGGCCACCACCAGGAGCACCGGCGCGAACCGCGCGCGCAGACCGGGGAGGCCGATCTCGGCGTACACCTGGCCGATGCCGCCGTCGAGCAGCTCCATGAGCGTCGCGAGTCTCGTGCCGAGGACGCCGGGACCGGGATCGGAGGTTGCCATGGCGGGTACTGTAACAGCGCTGTCATATCGCGAGGAGCGCACATGATCGAGCCGTACGACACCGGGATGCTCGACGTCGGCGACGGCAACCAGGTCTACTGGGAGGTCAGCGGCAACCCCGAGGGCGTACCCGCCGTCGTCCTGCACGGCGGTCCCGGCAGCGGCAGCACGACCCGGCACCGACGGGCACTCGATCCGGAGCGGTTCCGCGTCGTGCTCTTCGACCAGCGCAACTGTGGGCGCAGCACGCCGTCGGCGGCCGACCCGAGCACCGATCTGAGTGCCAACACCACCGCCCATCTCGTCGCCGACATCGAACGGCTGCGCGAGCACCTCGGCATCGCCCGCTGGGTGGTGTACGGCGGGTCGTGGGGCGCGACGCTCGCGCTGGCGTACGCGACGCACCATCCCGACCGGGTACGCGGCATGGTGCTGGTCGCGGTGACCATGACCCGACGCTCCGAGGTGGACTGGTTGTACCGCGGCGGGGGCCGGTTCTTCCCCGAGGCGTGGCAACGATTCGTCGCCCACGCCGGCGTGCCGGGCTACGCGCTGCCGACCGACAGCCAACCACCGATCGAACCGGTCCTGCTGCGCTACGGCCAGCTCCTCGCCGACCCGGACCCGGCGGTACGGGCCCGGGCCGCAGCGCAATGGTGCGCATGGGAGGACGCGCTCATCTCCGAGGAGAGCAACGGCCAGCCCGGCCAGTACTCCGCCGGGGAACTGCGACAGCGGCTGACGATGACCCGCATCTGCGCGCACTACTTCGGCAACGGCGCGTTCATGGCCGACGGCGAGATCCTGCGCGACGTCCCGAAGCTGACCGGCATCCCCGGTGTGCTGGTGCACGGCCGCAACGACGTGAGCGGACCGGCGATCACGCCGTGGGAGATCGCGCAGGCGTGGCCCGGGGCACGTCTGCACGTCGTCGGGGACGCCGGGCACACCGGCAGCGAGACCATGCGGCGCGTCCTGTCCGAGGCGGCGGACACGATGGCGCGCACCTAGCAGGCCCGAACCCCCGCCACAGGGGAAGCGGGCGCGTGCGTCGGTGCCGCCCAGCGGAGGGGCGTCACCGACGCATCGCGGACGGCGCGGTCAGAAGCCCCGGGCGAGGCGGTAGTACGCCTGGTTCCAGCGAAGCTCGTCGGCGAAACGACGAGACTCGGTGTTCGCGTCGATGACGACCAGCTCGGTACGGCTCATCTCGGCGAGGTCGTGCAGTTCCTCCACGCCGACCGCGTGCGAGAGCACGGTGTGGTGCGGGGCACCGGCGGTGATCCACGCCTCGGCCGACCCGGCCAGGTGCGGGCGTGGCCGCCACACCGCCCGGGCCACCGGCAACCGGCGCAGCGGCTGCGGCGGGGGCACCACGTCCACCTCGTTGGCGACCAGCCGGAACCGCTCCCCCATGTCCGCCAGCCCGAGCACCACCGCCGGTCCCGGCTCGGCGTCGAAGACCAACCGGACCGGGTCCTCCCGACCGCCGATGCTCAACGGGTGGATCTCCACGTTCGGCTTGTCCGCGGCGATCGTCGGGCACACCTCCAGCATGTGCGCGCCGAGGATCAACTCCTCGCCCGGCGTCAGGTCGTAGGTGTAGTCCTCCATGAAGGAGGTGCCGCCCTGCGCGCCGGCCGACATCGCCTTGAGCGTGTGGACCAGCACCGAGGTCTTCCAGTCACCCTCGCCGCCGAAGCCGTAGCCGTCGGCCATCAGCCGCTGCACCGCGATGCCGGGCAGTTGGCGCAGGCCGCCGAGGTCCTCGAAGTTCGTGGTGAAGGCCCGGAACCCGCCCGCGTCCAGGAAGGTCCGCATCCCCAGTTCCAGCCGTGCGGCGTACCGCAGCGAGTCGTGTCGCTCACCGCCGGGACGCAGCTCGGCGGCGACCCGGAAGGTGTCGTCGTACTCCTTGACCAGGTCGTCGATCTGCGCGTCGGCGACCTCGTCGACCACCCGCACCAGGTCGTTGACCCCGTAGGTGTTCACCGAGACACCGAAGCGCAACTCCGCCTCGACCTTGTCCCCCTCGGTCACCGCGACGTCGCGCATGTTGTCGCCGAACCGCGCCAGGCGCAGGGAACGCATCGCCGACCAGCCGATCGCCGCCCGGGTCCACGAGCCGACACGGGTGACCACGCGGGGGTCGCTGACGTGGCCGGCGATGGTCTTGCGGGCCACCCCGAGCCGGGTCTGGATGAAACCGAACTCCCGGTCGCCGTGGGCGGCCTGGTTCAGGTTCATGAAGTCCATGTCGATCTCGTCCCAGGGCAGCCGGACGTTGGCCTGGGTGTGCAGGTGCAGCAGCGGAGTACGCAGCGCGTCCAGACCCGAGATCCACATCTTCGCGGGCGAGAAGGTGTGCATCCACGCGATGACCCCGACCGCACCCTGCACCGCGGCGTCCCGGCAGACCTCCAGGATGTCCGCGCTGGTGGTCAGCACCGGCTTCCAGACCACCCGGGCCGGGATGTCCGGCGAGTCGTCGAGCAGTGCGGCGATCTGACGGGACTGCTCGGCCACCTGCCGGAGGGTGTCCTCGCCGTACATCGCCTGGCTTCCGGTGAGGAACCAGACCTCGGGTTCAGGATGCGTTGCCATGGGAGTTGCCTTCCGCGAGAGGGGCGGTCACTTGTAGCGGATGCCGATGAGGCGCTGGAGCAGGATGAACGCGAAGAGCAGGCCGCCAATAACGATCTTGGTCCACCAGGAGTTGAGGCTACCGTCGAACGTGATCAGCGTCTGGATCACGCCGAGCACCAGCACACCGAGCACCGTGCCGAAGACGTACCCCGAACCGCCGGTGAGCACCGTGCCGCCGATCACCACGGCCGCGATCACGTCGAGCTCCATCCCGATCCCGATCAACGGCGCCCCGGAGAGCGTGTAGAACGAGAGCAGGATCCCGCCGATCGCCGAGCAGAGACCGCTGATCGTGTAGACCGCGATCCGGGTACGCCCCACCGGCAGCCCCATCAGCAGCGCCGACTGCGGGTTGCCGCCGATCGCGTACACGTTGCGACCCAACCGGGTGTACGCCAGCACGTACGCGCCGATGAGCACCACCGCGAACGCGACCAGCACGCTCACCGAGACGAAGTTGCCGCCGGGATCACCGATCCGGTGCTGCGCCATCGTGGTCCAGAAACCGTCGGTGATGCGGATCGACGAGTCACTGATGAACGTACACATGCCCCGGGCGAAGAACATCCCGGCGAGTGTCACGATGAACGGCTGGATGTCGAAGAAGTGGATCGCACAGCCCATCAGGAACCCGAGCGTCGGCCCGATGAGCAACGCGATGACCAGCACCAGTAGCGCGGGCAGACCCGACTGGAGCAGCCACGCCGAGACCATCGCCGTCATCGCGACCACCGACCCCACGGACAGGTCGATCCCGCCGGTGAGGATCACGAAGGTCATCCCCACCGCGACGACGAGAAGGAAACCGTTGTCGATGAAGACGTTGAAGATGACCTGGACGTTCGAGAAGGCCCGGTACTGGGACACACCGATCGCGTACATGACCAGCAGCAGGGCCAGCGTGGCCAGCACCGGCACGTGCCGCCGGGGCAGCCGCGCCCAGCTCGGCCCGGTGGTCAACGACGTACTGCTCATGCCGTCACTCCGCTTCGCTGCATGCCGCCACGAGACTCCATCGCGCTGAACCTGATGATTCGCTCGCTTTGCTCGCTCATGCCGAAGCCTCCTCCTTCTGGCGCTGCGGCGTCGGGGCCGGCGGGGGTGGGGTGCCGCGCTTGCGGCGGTTGAACGTGGCGCGGAACGCCGGTGCCTGGATGAGGCAGACTGCGATCACGACGACCGCCTTGAACAGCAACGCCGTCTGCGGCGAGATGTTCATGGCGTACACCGTGGTGGTGAGCGTCTGGATGATCAGCGCGCCGAGGATGGTGCCGCTGAGATAGAACCGTCCGCCGGCCAGGGCGGTGCCCCCGATGACGACCGCGAGGATGGCGTCCAGTTCCACCCAGAGGCCGGCGGCGTTGCCGTCGGCACTTGACACGTTGGCCGTCATCATGAAGCCGGCGACCGCCGCGCAGGCCGCGCTGACCACGTAGACCAGGAAGACCATCCGGCCCGACCGGATGCCGGCCAACCGGCTGGCCTCCCGGTTGCCACCCACCGACTCGATGATCATGCCGAGCGCGGTACGACGGGTGAAGGCCGCGACCAGCAACGCCGCCCCGAGCGCGATGAAGATCGCCAACGGCAGGGTGAGGAAGTGACCCAGACCGATCGCCCGGTACGGGCCGGAGTTGATCGTGATGATCTGACCCTCGGTGATCAACTGCGCCAGTCCCCGACCGGCCACCATCAGGATCAGCGTGGCGATGATCGGCTGAATACCGATCACCGAGACCAGTACGCCGTTCCAGGCACCGAGGACCAGTGCCACCCCGAGCGCCATCGCCAGTGCGGTCGCCACCGTGACGAAGCTGTTCTGGTCGGGTGCCTGACTGATGTGCAGACAGGCGATGGCGCCGCTGATGGCGCAGATCGACCCGACCGAGAGATCGATGCCGCCGGTGGAGATGACCAGGGTCATGCCGAGCGCGACCAGGATCAGCGGCGCGCTCAACCGGAGGATGTCGATCGGGGTCCCGTACAGGTGGCCGTTGTTCATCTCGATCGACAGGAAGCCGGGGCGGTAGATCGTGTTCGCCGCCAGCATCACCACCAGGACGGCGATCGGCCAGAACAGCCGGTGCCCGAGCAGGGGCTTGATCCGTTCGCTCATGACGGCACTCCGCTTCGCTCCGTGCCGCCATGAGGCACCACCGCCCTGAGCCCGCCGATTCGCTCGCTCCGCTCGCTCATGACGGCACTCCGCTTCGCTCCGTGCCGCCATGAGGCACCACCGCCCTGAGCCCGCCGATTCGCTCGCTCCGCTCGCTCATGACTCAACCCCTTCCCGCTGGGATCCGCTGGCGATGGTCTGCATGACCCGGTCGGCGTCCACGGTGTCGTCGTTGGTCAGGTGCGCGACCATCTCCCGGTCCCGCATGACGGCGATCTTGTGGCTGAGCCGGAGCACCTCCTCCAACTCGGCGGAGATGAACAACACCGCCATCCCGCCGTCGGAGAGCTGGACGACCAACTTCTGGATCTCCGCCTTGGCGCCGATGTCGATGCCACGGGTCGGCTCGTCCAGGATGAGCAGTCGGGGCTCGGTGATCAGCCACCGGGCCAGCAGCACCTTCTGCTGGTTGCCGCCGGAGAGGTTGCGGACCGGCGTCTCGGGGTTGGGCGGGCGGATGCTCAACGCCTTGATGTACTTGGCGACCAGCTCGTCCTGGCGACGCCGTGGGATGGGTCGCAGCCAGCCACGGGCCGCCTGCATGGCCAGGATCATGTTCTCCCGGACCGACAGGTCCCCGATGATCCCCTCGGCCCGGCGGTTCTCCGAGCAGAAGCCGATGCCGTGGTCGATGGCCTGCACCGGGTTGCGCAGACCGGTAGCGTTGCCGCTGACCGCCACCTGGCCCCGGTCGGCGCGGTCCGCGCCGAACAGCAGACGGGCCACCTCGGTACGGCCGGAGCCGAGCAGGCCGGCCAGGCCGACCACCTCCCCGGCGTGGATGGTCAGGCTGAACGGGGCGACCGCGCCCTTGCGCCCGAGGTCGGACACCTCGACGAAGGGCGTGCCGTCCTCCAGGACCGCCAACTCCCGCCGGGGCTGCTCCTCGATGCGTTCGAGGACGTCGAGCTCCTTGCCGATCATCTTCTCCACCAGCGCGAGCTGCGGCAGCTCGGCGGTCGGGTACTCCCCCACCAGCGTGCCGTTGCGCAGCACGGTGATGCGGTCGGCGATGCCGTACACCTGGTCGAGGAAGTGCGTGACGAAGAGGATGGCGATGCCCTCGTCGCGTAGCTGCCGCATGATCCGGAACAGCTGCGCCACCTCACCGGCGTCCAGGCTGGAGGTCGGCTCGTCGAGGATGAGCACCCGGGCCTGTACGTCGATCGCCCGGGCGATCGCCACCATCTGCTGCACGGCCAGCGAGAAACTCGCCACCGGCGCGCTGACGTCGATGTCGAGATCCAGGCGGGTCAGCAGAGCCCGGGCCCGTCGCCGGACCTCACCCCAGTGCACGGCGCCGAAGCGACGCGGCTCCCGGCCGATGAAGATGTTCTCCGCCACCGAGAGGTTGGGGCAGAGGTTGACCTCCTGGTAGACGGTGCTGACTCCGGCCGAGGCGGCCTGCATCGGTCCGCTGAAGGCGACCTGCTCGCCGTCCAGGGTGATGGTGCCCTCGTCGATGCCGTAGACGCCGGTCAACACTTTGATCAGGGTCGACTTGCCGGCGCCGTTCTCGCCCATCAGGGCGTGCACCTCACCGGGGTAGAGCCGGAAGTCGACGTTGTGGAGTGCACGCACCCCGGGAAAGGACTTGCTGATCCCGGTCATCGTCAGGACCGGACGGCTATCCGTCATCCCATCAGATCCTCTTCTGGGTTCTCGCTGTACGGAAGGGCCACGGAGCCCCCGTGGCGTCCGCCCGGTCAGCCGTGGGGCCGACCGGGCGGACGTGGCACGGGGGTCTCGGGCCAGGCGCCCAGTCCGTCGGGAAATGGGCGACGCGGCGGGGCCGCCACGTCAGCGCGGCGACCCCGGGCGTCGATCAGTACTTGCGGTTGGGCAGGGCCTCCTTGGCCTGCTCCTGGGTGAAGGTGGTCTCCTCGGTCTCGATCCGCGGCTGCACCTCCTCACCCGCCTTGACCTTCTTGGCCAGGTCCATCAGCTGTGGGCCGAGCAGCGGGCTGCACTCCGCGATGAAGTTGAACTTGCCGTCGGCCAGGGCCTGCATGCCGTCCTTGACCGCGTCGATGGTGATGATGGTGATGTCCTGGCCGGGCACCTTGCCGGCCGAGGTGATCGCCTCGAGGGCGCCCAGACCCATGTCGTCGTTGTGCGCGAAGAGCACGTCGATCTTCGGGTGGGCCTTCAGGAACTGCTCCATGACCTGCTTGCCGCCGGCCCGGGTGAAGTCACCCGACTGGGAGGCGATGACCTTGAGCTTCGGGTCGGCCGCGATCGCCTCGGCGAAGCCCTTCTTGCGGTCGTTGGCCGGGGCCGAACCGGTGGTGCCCTGGAGCTCGACGATGTTCACGTCGCCGCTGGCGGCCTTCTTCTCCTCGACCAGCCACTCACCGGAGAGGCGGCCCTCCTTGACGAAGTCCGAGCCGAGGAACGTCTTGTACAGCGACTTGTCCGCCGAGTCCACCGCGCGGTCGGTCAGGATGACCGGGATGCCGGCGTCCTTGGCCTCCTTGAGCACGGTGTCCCAGCCGGACTCCACCACCGGCGAGAAGGCGATCACGTCGACCTTCTGCTGGATGTAGTTGCGGATCGCCTTGATCTGGTTTTCCTGCTTCTGCTGGGCGTCGTCGAACTTCAGCTCGATGCCCGCCTCCGCCGCCGCCTCCTTGATGGAGTTGGTGTTGGCGGTCCGCCAGCCGCTCTCCGCGCCGACCTGGCTGAAGCCCAGGACGAGCTTGCCGTCGTCGCCACCGGCGTCGCTACCGGTGTCGCTGTTACCGCAGGCCGCCACGCTGCCGGCGAGCAGCACGGCGGCGGCGACCGCGATGGCGCGACGACGCGCCATCGGCATTCGCATGTTCCTCATCGGATCTCCTCGAGTGGGTGCGGTTGTCCACGCCCCCCGCCGTGCTGCACGGGTGGCCTGAGTCGGTGGTGCGGATCCTGTGCGGGTGGTGCGAATCAGGTCGCGGGTCGCCGGGACCCGCGACCGGTCAGGAGCTCGCCGGAGGCGAGGGGCGTTGTCCGTAGACGTTCTGGTAGCGGTCGTAGAGCGCGTCGATGTCGGCCTGCGCCATCGGCACCGGTTGCCCGAGCGCACGCGCCAGGTGCGCGGTCCGGGCGACGTCCTCGCACATCACCGCGGCCTTGACCGCGGCCCGGGCGTTGCGCCCGATGGTGAAGACGCCGTGGTTCTGCATCAGCACCGCGGGCGACCGGTGCCCGGTGAGGGTGCTGACGATGCCCTTGCCGATGTCGTCGCCGCCGATCAGCGCGAACGGGCCCACCGGGATCTCCCCGCCGAACTCGTCGGCCTGCGCGGTCAGGTGGCAGGGGATCGACTCGCCGCGCGCCGCCCAGGCGGTGGCGTACGTGCTGTGGGTGTGCACGACGCCGCCCACCTCGGGCATGGCCCGGTAGACGTACGCGTGCGCCGCGGTGTCGCTGGACGGCGACAACTCCCCCTCGACCGGTACGCCGTCGAGGTCGCAGAGCACCATGTTCTCGGCCGAGAGGTCGTCGTAGTCGACGCCGCTGGGCTTGATGACCATCAGATCGTGGCCCGGCACCCGCGCGGAGACGTTGCCGGCCGTCCAGGCGACCAGCCCGTAGCGGGTCAGCTCGCCGTGCAGCCGGGCGACGCCGGCACGCAACTCGGTCACCAGTGCGGTCAGGTCGTCGCTCATGCCGGCACCTCCACGGTCTCCTGCGGCGACCCGGTCGACTCGACCGCCGCGTTGCGGATCGCCCGCAGGCGCAGCATCACGTCGTTGGCGCCACGACCGAAGTGGTCGTGCAGGGCGCGGTACTCGGCGTAGAGGGCGTCGTAGGCGCGTACCCGCTCCGGGTCCGGCTGGTAGACGGCCTCGTGCACGCGGCCCATGGTCTGCGCCGCCTCCCGGACCGAGGGGTACGCACCGGCGGCGACGGCGGCGTGGATCGCCGAACCGAGCGCCGGGCCCTGGGCCGAGCCGATGATGCCCAGCGGCCGGTTGGTGACGTCCGCGTAGATCTGCATGAGCAGCTTGTTCGAGGTGAGCCCCCCGGCGATCACCAGGTCGTCGACGGGCACGCCGGCGTCCACGAACGCCTCGACGATCATCCTGGTGCCGTACGCGGTCGCTTCGAGTAGCGCACGGTAGACGTCCTCCGGGCGGGTGGCCAGGGTCAGACCGACGATCATGCCGCTCAGGTCGTGGTTGACCAGCAGCGACCGGTTGCCGTTCCACCAGTCCAGCGCCACCAGGCCGTGGGCGCCGACCGGCTGCGCGGCGGCCAGCTCGGTGAGCCGCTCGTGCGAGTCGAGCCCGGCCGGGGCGGCGTGCGTGACGAACCATCCGAAGATGTCGCCGACCCCGCTCTGCCCCGCCTCGTAGCCCCACGCGCCGTCGCTGATGCCGCCGTCGACGACACCGCACATGCCGGCCACCTCGGCCGGGACGGTGCCGTTGACCACGTGGCAGGTGGAGGTGCCCATGATGGCCACCAACCGGCCCGGCTCGATCGCCTGGGCGGAGGCCGCGGTCACGTGCGCGTCGACGTTGCCGACGGCGACCGCCACGCCCTCCGGCAGCCCGGTCCAGGTCGCGGCGGTGGCGGTGAGCCCGCCCGCCTTCGCGCCCAGGGGCAGGAGCGGACCGTCCAGCTTGGCCGTGAAGTCGCCGAAGTCGGGGTTGAGCGCGGTCAGGTAGTCCGCCGACGGGTAGTTGCCGTCCTGGAGGATGCCCTTGTAACCGGCGGTGCAGACGTTGCGGGTCTCGACGCCGCAGAGTTGCCACACGATCCAGTCGGCCGCCTCGACGAAGCGCTCGGCCCGGCGGTAGACCTCCGGGTCCTCCTCCAGGATCTGCAGGCCCTTGGCGAACTGCCACTCGGCCGAGATCTTGCCGCCGTAGCGGCCGATCCAGGGCTCCCCCCGCTCGTGGGCCAGCGCGTTGATCCGGTCCGCGTGCGGCTGGGCGGCGTGGTGCTTCCAGAGCTTGACCCAGGCGTGTGGGCGCTGGCGCAGCTCCGGCACCTCGCACAGCGGGGTGCCGTCGGCGAGCGTCGGCAGGACCGTGCAGGCGGTGAAGTCGATGCCGATGCCGATGACGTCGGCCGGGTCGATCCCGGCGGCGGACACCGCCGCCGGAACGGCGTGGCGCAGCACGTCGCGGTAGTCCTCGGGGTCCTGCAACGCCCAGTCGGGCGGCAGCGGGGTGCCGCCGTCCGGTAGGGCGGTGCTGATGACCGCTCTGCGGTACTCGTGCACCGCAGTCCCCAACTCGGCACCGTCGCGGACCCGGACCACCAGGGCCCGTCCCGACAGGGTGCCGTAGTCGACGCCGACGACGTACCGGTCGCCTGCTTCGTCCACTCCGCTCATCTTCACCTCCGGCCGATGACGGACCTCAGTGTTAACGCTCACATCCTGCGCCGTCAAGACACCTGCCGGCAACAGCTCCGTAACGGAGTACACCGAGGAATAGACCGTCGTCAACAGGTTACCGAAGGGTGGCGCGCGGCGACGCCCCCACCCCAGGTCATGCCGCATCCGGCTCATCGGCGCACCGGCCACCGTGGGGCCGGGCACGAACCCCGCCGACGCGAGCCGGGCGCCAGGGGCGCACCGGAGGGTGGGACGACGACCGCACCCGGCCCTCTTCGGCCTGCTGGGACGGCGTGCCGGACCGGTCGGACCGGAGCGGACGCGGGCGCGCGACGACCGCCGCACGATCACCGCGCGGGGCGCCCCGCGCCGGAGCGCCGCACCCGGACCCGCACGGTCTCGGCACCCGGGTACGAGCTGCGCACATCCGTACGGACACCGGGCACCGTGGACGGCACACGGGAACCGACCTCCGCCACCGTCCGACCGTCGGCGCGGCACCGATCGGCCCCGGCGACCGGTCCGTTCAGCCGACCCTCAAATGAGCGTTAACATTGGCGATTCATCAGACGATCAAGGCAGATCGCGTCCGGCGTCCTTCCACCGCACGCACGCCGCCTTGCCGCAAGGGTCCGTCTCCGCATTGACGTGCACGATCACCGCGTCGACGACCGATGAGAGCGAGGGCAGACCTGCCGCACACACCTCGACCACCCGTCACGAGTGATTTACAGAATTGAATGTCAGCGATAACATTCGCGACATCCATGCTGAGCGTGGCCGGCCGAGGACTCCGTGCGGCCACGGCCGACGGCGAGGGCCGACCGCCGCCGGTCACCGGCGCACCCTCGCCCGGCCGGTGCTCTGCCACCACCGGTGCGCCCACCCGGCGACGCACCACGCACGTCGTACCACCCCCACCACCACACGGGCACCTCGTCGTCGGTCATCGACGGACGACACCTGTTGGCTCCCGTGACCTTGAAGGAGGTCCGCATGCGCGCACGACCACGATGGTTGGCCGTCCTGAGCGTCCTGATGCTGGCGTTCACGGCCGTCGTCGTCGACGGGCTCCACTCGCCGAGACCCGCACAGGCACTCAACAACGGGGTGGCCCGTACGCCACCGATGGGCTGGAACACCTGGAACACCTTCGGGTGCAACATCAACGAGGCCCTGATCCATCAGATGGCTGACTCGATCGTCTCCACCGGGATGCGGGACCTCGGCTACAAGTACGTCGTCGTCGACGACTGCTGGTTCGACCCGAACCGCGACGCCCAGGGCAACCTGCAGGCCCACGCCGGCCGGTTCCCCAGCGGCATGAAGGCGCTCGGCGACTACCTGCACGCCCGGGGTCTGCTCTTCGGCATCTACCAGGTGCCCCGGGAGAAGACCTGCGCCCAGTACTTCGGCGCCTGGCCGGGCTCCACCGGCAGCCTCGGACACGAATACCAGGACGCCCGCCAGTTCGCCGCCTGGGGCGTGGACTTCCTCAAGTACGACTGGTGCTCGCCCTGGGGCACCATCAACGACCAGGTGGCCGGCTTCTCCCTGATGCGTGACGCGCTGGCCGCCACCGGCCGACCGATCGTCTACAGCATCAACCCGAACAGCATCCACGAGAAGACCGGTCCGCAGCGCAACTGGGGCGACATCGCCAACATGTGGCGGACCACCGAGGACATCACCAACTCGTGGAACACCGGGCAGACCAACGGCTACCCGATGGGCGTGCAGAACATCATCAACGTCACCGTTCCCCTCGCCCCGTGGGCCGCACCGGGCGCCTTCAACGACCAGGACATGATGGTGGTCGGCAACGGGGGCATGAACGACACCGAGATGCGCAGCCACTTCGCGCTCTGGTCGATCATGGCCTCGCCGTTGATCGCCGGCAACGACATCCGCAACGCCAACGCGGCGACCCTGGCCATCCTGCGCAACCCGCAGCTCATCGCGATCAACCAGGACCCGCTCGCCCTCCAGGCCGTGCAGGTGTCCCACGACGGCACCCGCCGGGTGCTGGCCAAGCGGTTGGCCAACGGCGACGTCGCGGTGGCCCTGCTCAACCAGGGCTCGTCCACCACCACCGTGTCCACCACGGCGGCGGCCATCGGCAAGTCCGGCAGCTCGTTCACGCTCCGCGACGCCTGGACCAACGGCACCTCGACCAGCACCGGCGCGATCTCCGCCAGCGTGCCGGCACACGGCACGGCGGTCTTCCGGGTCAGCGGCGGCGGCACGACCAACCCGCCGACCACCTTCCGGTTGCGCAGCGAGTCCTCCGGCCGGTGCCTCGACGTCAACAACGGCGGCACCGCCAACGGCACCGCCACGCTGATCTGGGACTGCCACAGCAACAGCAACCAGAGCTTCACCCAGAACGGCCAGAGCCTCCAGGTGCTCGGCAAGTGCCTGGACGTCTCCACCACCGCCACCGCCGGCAGCCCGGTGCAGATCTGGGACTGCAACGGGGGCACCAACCAGCAGTGGACCTTCAACGGCAACGGCACGGTCAGCAACGTCCGGTTCCCGAACCTCTGCCTGGACGTGAACAACAACGGGACCGCGAACGGCACCACGGTCCTGGTCTGGAACTGCCACACCGCCGCCAACCAACGGTGGAGCCGGGCCTGACCCGGACGGCGCGGACCCGTCGCCCGGCGTGACCGGGTGACCGGCCGGGCGGGTGCCCCGACACCCGCCCGGTCCGCCGTGCCCGGACGTCGACACCCCGGCGGGTACGCCCCCGACGCGGCCAACGTCCGGGGGTGCGCGCGAGACGGGCGTCGACCGGTACGCCGGCACTCAGCCGCAGCGGGCGGGCGGCTCGCGGCGGGCCGTCGTGGGTGTGGCACACCGGCCGGTGATGGTGTCCTGCGGCACCGGCGCGCAGATGCCCAACGGGTCGTCGAGCAGCGGGGCGAACCCGAGTTCGGCCGCGCCGACCAATGTCGCGTCGTCACCGAGCGCGGCGGTACGCAGGCGCACGCTCTCCCGGGCCACCGGCAGCACGTTGCGGGCTATCCGGCTGCGCACCTGGGCCGCCGCACCCGGGTACACGTCGCACAGCATCCCGCCGAAGACGACCATGCCGGGGTTGAACAGGTTGATCAGGTTGGCCACGCCGATGCCGAGCCAGTCCCCGATCCGTCGGAACGCCTCGCGGGCGACCGGATCGCCGCGATCGGCGTCGTCGGCGACCGACCGGATGGCCGCCCGGCCGACCATCTCGGCGGGGCGGCCCGCGACGTCGAGCAGGGCCCGCTCACCCACCTCCGCCTCCAGGCAGCCGGACGAGCCGCAGCCGCACGGCCGTCCGTCGTACGGGTTCACCACCATGTGCCCCAGCTCGCAGCCGTAACCGCCGTCGCCGCCGAGCAGCCGTCCGCCGACGATGATGCCGCCGCCGACGCCGACGTCTCCGTGCAGGTAGATGAGGTTGTCGAAGCCGACACCCGCGCCGCGCCGCTGCTCGGCCTGGGCGCCGAGATGGGCCTCGTTGCCGACCGCGACCGGCAGGCCGAGCCCGAGGCGGCGGCCGAGTTCCGCGCCGAAGTCCTGGTCCACCCAGCCCAGGTCCGGTCCGAAGCGGACCATCCCGTCACCGGGCCGGATCATCCCGCAGTACGAGGCGCCGATGCCCACGCATCGCGCCTGCGGCGGCGCGGCACGGTGCAGTTGGCGACCGAACCGGGCCAGGACGGCCACCACGCGGTGCAGGTCCGGCCCGGCGCGCGGGCGTACCGCTTCGCGTCGGTCCAGGATCGCCCCGCCCAGCCCGACGCGGGCCGCGACCAGCCGGTCCACCGCCACGTCGAAGGCGAGCACATAGAACCGGTCGGCCGAGGGCCGGACCATCAGCGAGGGGCGACCGGCGCGGCCGGTATCGGTCGGCAGTTCCTCGTGGACCAGGCCCGCCCGGCTCAACTCGGTGGTCAGCGCCATGATGGTGCTGCGGTTGAGGCCCATCAGCTCGGCCAGCCCGGCGCGGGACGTCGGGCCACCGAGGTGCACGTGCCGCAGCAGCGTGCCGGCGTTGCGCCGACGGATCTCCTCCTGGACCAACCCGACCTCCGGCATCAGCGACGGGACGTACGGCCGACGGGAGGGAGTGTGTCCACTCAGTGGGACGACGTCAAGCGCGGGTCGACCGTGGACCGGTCGACCCGCGCCCGTCGATCAGCGACTCGCGCCGGCACGCCGCTTGTTGTAGACGTCGAAGGCGACGGCGACGAGCAGCACCAGTCCCTTCACCACCGACTGCATCGACTGGTCCACGCCCATCAGCTGCATGCCGTTGCTCATCACCGCCATGATCAGACCACCGACCATCGCGCCGACGACCGTGCCGACCCCACCGGTGACGGCCGCGCCGCCGATGAAGGCCGCCGCGATCGCGTCGAGTTCGAACATGTTGCCGGCGGCGGGCTGCGCGCCGTTGGAGCGTGAGGAGAAGATGATGCCGGCCACGGCCGACAGGAAGCCCATGTTGACGAAGATCCAGAAGTTGACGGACTTCACCTTGACGCCCGACAGCATCGCCGCGGGAAGGTTGCCGCCGATGGCGTACACCTGGCGACCGAAGACGGTCCGCCGGGTGAGCATGCCGTAGACCAGCACCAGGGCGGCGAGGATGATCAGCACGATGGGCAGACCCCGGGCGTTCGCGAGCTGCCAGGCGAAGTACATGACCACCGCGCCGACAAGCACCATCCGGGCGACGAACAGCGCGAAGGACTCGACCGGCTGCTGGTAGCGGATGCGCGCCACCCGGGTGCGGAAGCAGCTCACCACGTAACCGGCCACCGCGATGGCGCCGATGAGGAGTGTGAAGGCGTCGTACCCGTCGCCGCCGATGAGTCCGTTGAGGAAGCCCGCGGCGATCCTGTTGTACTCGGCCGGGAACGGCGACAGCGAGATGTTGTCCAGCACCCGCAGGGTGAGACCACGGAACAGCAGCATGCCGGCCAGGGTCACGATGAAGGCGGGAATGCCGACGTACGCGACCCAGAAGCCGTGCCACGCGCCGACCGCCAACCCGACCAGCAGCGCGGCCACCACGCCCATCCACCAGGGTTGGCCCTGCCGGATCACCACCACGGCGGAGACCGCGCCGGTCAACGCGACCACCGAGCCGACCGACAGGTCGATGTGCCCGCCGATGATCACGATGACCATGCCGATCGCGAGCACCAGGATGTACGAGTACTGGAGGACGATGTTGGTGATGTTGCCCGGGCTCAGCGACAGTCCGTCGGTGAGGAACGCGAAGAGCGCGACGATGACGACGAGGGCGACGAAGATGCCGCTCTGCCGCAGGTTGTTCATGATGAACGTACGGGGGTCGCTGCTGCCGACGTGCAGCGCGGCGGCGGGAGCACTCTCGGTCGACGGGCCCTTCGACACCGAGGAGGGCTTGGTGCTGGTCATCCGACGGTTTCCTTGTCCTTCGCCATGAGTTCCATGAGCTTCTCCTGGGTGGCCTCGCCGACCGGCACCATGCCGGTGATCCGCCCCGCCGACATCGTGTAGATGCGGTCGCACATGCCGAGCAGCTCGGGCAGCTCCGAGCTGATGATGATCACCGCCTTACCGGCGGCGACCAACTGGTTGACGATCGTGTAGATCTCGAACTTCGCGCCGACGTCGATGCCCCGGGTCGGCTCGTCCAGGATCAGCACGTCCGGGTCGGTGAAGAGCCACTTCGACAGCACGACCTTCTGCTGGTTGCCGCCGGAGAGCTTGCCCACGACCGACATCACGCTCGGCGCCTTGATGTGCATGTCGCGCCGGCTGGTCTCGGCGACCTTGGTCTCCTCGTTGTCGTGCACCCATCCGAGGTGGGCGAGCTTGCGCAGGCCCGCCGCGGAGACGTTGTGGCGGATGTCGTCGATGAGGTTGAGGCCGTACCGCTTGCGGTCCTCGGTGGCGTACGCGATGCCGTTGCGGATCGCCTCCGCGACGGACCGTGCCCGGATCTCGCGGCCGTGCATGACCAGCCGCCCGGAGATGTCCCGACCGTACGACCGTCCGAAGACGCTCATGGCCAACTCGGTCCGCCCGGCCCCCATCAGCCCGGCGATGCCGACCACCTCACCGGCGCGGACGTTCAGGCCGGCGTTCTGGACGACCAGCCGGTCCTGCGTCGGATGCCGCACCGACCAGTCCTCGATCCGCAGCACCTCCGCGCCCGGTGACGAGACCCGGTCGGGATAGAAGCTGTCCAGGTCGCGGCCGACCATGCCGCGGATGATCCGTTCCTGGGTGACCTCGCCGGAGGCCATCTCCAGGCGTTCCACCGTGCGGCCGTCGCGCAGGACCGTGGTCGAGTCGGCGATGGCGGTGATCTCGTTGAGCTTGTGCGAGATCATGATGCAGGTGATGCCCTGGTCGCGCAGCCGGCGCATCAGGTCGAGCAGATGCGCCGAGTCGACGTCGTTGAGCGCGGCGGTCGGCTCGTCCAGGATCAGCAGCCGGACCTTCTTCGAGATCGCCTTGGCGATCTCGACCAGTTGCTGCTTGCCGACGCCGAGCTGCACCACCGGGGTCACCGGGTTCTCCGGCAGCCCGACCGAGGCGAGCAGTTCTGCGGCCTCGGCGTTGGTGCGGTTCCAGTCGATCAGGCCGCTGCGGCCACGGCGCTCGTTGCCGAGGAAGATGTTCTCGGCGATCGAGAGGTACGGCACCAGCGCGAGTTCCTGGTGGATGATGACGATGCCCCGGTCCTCGCTGTCCCGGATGCCACGGAAGTGCACCGGGGCGCCGTCGAAGAGGATCTCACCGTCGTAGCTGCCGGACGGGTAGACGCCCGACAGCACCTTCATCAGGGTGGACTTGCCGGCGCCGTTCTCGCCGCAGATGGCGTGGATCTCCCCCCGGCGTACAGCGAGGGAGACGTCCTGGAGCGCCGCCACCCCGGGGAAGGTCTTGGTGATGTGACGCATCTCGAGGATGTTGTCGTCCATCTGCACCGTCCTGGCGATCTGTGTCGTGAGGTCTGTCGTGGGTGGTCGATGCGGGTGGGGCTCGGCGGCGGACACCGCCGCCGAGCCCCCGGGGGTGTCGCCGTCAGCTCTTGGCCTGACCGGCGGCGACCTCCTCCGCGGTGAAGTAACCGGAGTCGATCAGCACCTTCTGGATGTCGTCCTTGAAGACGGTCTCGACCGGCAGCAGGTACGACGGGACGACCTTGACACCGTTGTTGTAGGTCTCGCTGTCGTTGGCCTCGGGCGTCTTCTCCTGGAGGAACGCCTCACCGGCGACCACGGCCTGATCGGCCAGCAGGCGGGTGTCCTTGAAGATGGTGGAGCTCTGGATGCCGTCGTCGATCAGCTTGACCGAGGCGATCTCGGCGTCCTGCCCGGTGACGACCGGGATCTCGTCGGCACCCCGGTAGCCGGCGTTCTGCAGCGCGGTGATGATGCCGCGCGAGATCCCGTCGTACGGCGACAGCACGCCGTCGATCTTGCTGTTGTCGTTGTAGCTGGAGGTCAGCAGGTCCTCCATGCGCTTCTGCGCGGCCTCCTGCTGCCACCGCAGGATCGCCACCTGCTCGATCTTGGTCTGCCCGGACTTCACCTTGAGCGTGCCGGCGTCGAGGAACGGCTTGAGGGTGTCCATCGCGCCGTCGAAGAAGAAGTGGGCGTTGTTGTCGTCCAGTGACCCGGCGAACAGCTCGATGTTGAACGGCCCGGTCGCCTCGCCCTTGCCGCCGTCCTTGGTCTGCAGGCCGAGGCCGACCAGGAGGGCGCTGGCCTGGGCCACGCCGACCTTGTAGTTGTCGAAGCTGACATAGAAGTCGACGTTCGGGCTGTCCCGGATGAGCCGGTCGTAGGAGATGACCGGGATCTTCGCGTCGGCCGCCGCCTGGAGCTGTCCGCTCAGGGCGGTGCCGTCGATCGCGGCGATGATCAGCACGTCGGCACCGCGCGTGATCATCTGGTCGACCTGCTGCGACTGGGTCGGGATGTCGTCACCGGCGTACTGGAGGTCGACCTTGTAGCCCTTGGCCTCCAGCTTCTCCTTGACGGAGTTGCCGTCGGCGATCCACCGCTCGGAGGTCTGGGTCGGCATCGAGACGCCGATGGTGAGGTCGGACGGCTTCTCGTCGCTGGTGTTGCCACTTCCGGCACCGTCGCCACTACACGCCGCCATACTCAGCGCCAGGGCGGCGCTACCGAGAGCGGCCAGAATTCTTCTGCTCACTGGCTTCCCCAATCTGGAACTCGCGCCGTCGCACCGGCTGCGTGGATCGCACTTCGGGGCCCAAGTGTTAGCGCTCACATTGCCCGGGTCAACACCTCGCCGGAAATCCACCGGTCACGTTCTCGTAACGAAGCCGAGGCTCCACCGGTCGGCCGAATCACCCCAGGTCAAGGCGTTGCACATCGAAGGAAGTCGCGCGTTCGCACCGGCCACCCGAATAACATCCATCGAGAGCAGAGAATACGCCAACCGGTGGCCCGGGGCGACGGTCCGGACACCGGCAGTCGCATCCGTCGACACGCAAAGGAAAACGGATCACCCGGTCGACGGACACCCACCCGGCGATCACACAGTGTGACCGGCCGCGCCTCACGCTCCACGACGGACCGGAGGGGCGGGGTCGCACCCGGCACGCCGGTCCGGACTTCACCGCAGGCGCGTCTGCGGCCAGGGGGCGCACGGTCGGTCCCCGTGCCGTCACCAGCGCGGTCTTGACATCGCCCAGCCGGACGTCGATGCTCTGCTAAATCAGTTTAGCGCCCGTCCTCCCCCACACCACCGCAACCGGTCCGGGGCGCTGCCACGGGACCCGCCCGCGGCAGCCGGACGCGTCCAACAAGGAGGACCGATGAGACTGCGAAGGACGCTCACCGCCGTGGCGGCGGTGGCACTTCTCGCCACCTCCGGCACGGCCGCGTACGCCGCGTCGAAGGGTCCCGGTGGCAACACCGGGGGCATCCGCAGTGTCACACCGATCACCACCGTCTACACGTACGGCCAGAAGGTCTCCGCCGTCGCCGTCGAGTACCCGCAGACGGTGAACCCCCGCGAGCTCGACAACTCCACCTTCTCGGTCTCCGACACCGTCTACAACTTCCGCTTCAACCAGATGGAAGACCTGCCGAAGCTGGCCGACCGCAAGGTCACCCACACCTACACGAACAGCGCGCCGACCACCCGCGCGGACCGTCGTTCGGTGGACGGTCGGTACGTCATCGTCGAGCTGGACCCCGCCGAGAACCTCGGCTGGACCGTCATCGTCTCCAAGTGCCCGACCTTCCTGTGCAGCGTGAAGGTCAACACCGAGTTGCCCACCCGGGTGACCCAGCGCAAGGACGTGCACGCCCAGCCCGGTAAGGGCAAGGGCAAGGGCCCGGTGCAGGCCAAGGCCGCCCCGAAGACCCCGCGTGGGGTCACCGAGGAGCCGGTGAACCTGCTCGTCGACGACTTCCAGTACGGCTCGTACCTGAGCAGCGGCATGGTGCTGCCGTACCACTACCACCTGCCGAAGAACTACCAGCCCGGCAAGAAGTACCCGCTGATGGTCGTCCTGCCCGGGCACGGCATGGGCTGGGACGGCGACAACCTGGGCGTCCAGATCGCCGCCGACATCCCGGCCACCGCCTGGCTCCAGTCGAGCTGGACCGGCAGCCGCGAGGACGTCATCGTGCTTGCCCCGCAGAACCAGCGGGTCGGCCTGCCCGCCGAGGGCGACCTGCTGATCCGGCTGGTCGACCAGTTCGTCAAGGACCACGCGGTGGACACCGACCGGGTCTACGCCACCACCGTGTCGTACGGCTCCCGGCTGCTCTGGGAGGCGTTCGCGAAGCGTCCCGACCTGTTCGCCGGTGGTCTGGTGACCGGCGGCTTCCAGGTCGGCGCCGACCAGGCCAAGGCCATCGCCGCCGGCGAGGTGCCGCTCTGGATCACCCACGGGGTGAACGACCACCTGCTCAACATCTCGCTCGCCCGCAACACGCACACCGCCCTGCGCGCGGCCTACGAGGCCCAGGGCAAGACGCCCGCGCAGATCGCCAAGCTGCTGCACTACACCGAGTACGGCAACGACGCGTTCTCCCTGCCCGACTACCACGCCGCCTACGGCCCGACGTACGAGGACCGCAACATCCTCCAGTGGCTGCTGGCCCAGCGGAAGGGCTGACACACCGCTCAAGAGGCACCGTCCGGGCTCGCCGGCCGCGATCGATCTCGCGGCCGGCGAGCCTCGTTCGTGGTCCACGCGACCCGAGCGACTCCCCCCGGCCCTCCCGGCCCTCCCGCCGCTCCCACGGCATCGCCTCGTCGATCATGGAGTGGTGGCTGCCGGATTGCACCGGTAGATGGCTTTCCTGCACGCCACGACTCCATGATCGACGGGACTGACGCCGAGCAACGGCGCGCGGACGGCGCGGCCTGGTCCGTGCCGGTGGCGTGGGAGCGGCGGGACGGCACGTACGGTGCGGGGATGCGAGTCGTACCGGGATGGGCGCTGGTCTCCGCCGTGGCGGCACCGATCCTCCTGATCGGTGGGTGGACGCTGGGCGCGGCCCGCCAACCGGGCGGATTCGACCAGGTCACCGGGACGATCAGCGCACTCGCCGCCGTCGGCGCTACCGACCGGTGGATCATGACGGTCGCGCTGGCCGGTCTCGGGCTCTGCCACTGTGTGACCGCCGTCGGGCTGCGTCCCCTCGCACCCGCCGGGCGGGTGCTACTGGCCCTCGGCGGGGTGGCGACCCTGGCGGTGGCGGTGTTCCCGCTCCCGGCCGACGGTGGCGGGTCGGTGCCCCACACGCTCGCCGCCGCCGTGGCCTTCGGCGCGCTGGCACTCTGGCCGGCCGCAGCACGGGCGGCGGGGCACCGGGCGGCGGGGCAACGGG
>NZ_SISL01000540.1:0-3624 GCF_004307965.1 Verrucosispora sp. SN26_14.1
GGCGGCCGACGGCGGCCGGGGCGACCGCGTGCGATGAGCCCCGACCAGGTGTCGGCGGCCCGCCGGATGCACCTGGCGGGCACCCACTCGGTCGACGAGATCGCCGCCGAGTTCGGGGTGTCCCGAGCCACCGTCTACCGCCATCTCGAATCTAATAGTGATACTGAGACAATTCTGAGCCAGTTCTGAGACCCCCCACCTCCGCACCCCACCCGCACCCCACACCCCCGCGCTGATCAAGAAGTTTGGTCGTACCGGGGTCGGCGTGTCGCGACCAAACTTCTTGATCAACCACAGCAGGCGGGCACGCCGGTGGGGTCAGCGGGGGTCAGCGGGGGTCAGCGGATGAGGTTGAGGTTGGTGTAGGTGCGGTTGTGGGCCGGGAAGTCCTCGTCGGTGTACGGCGCATGGATCCAGGTGCGCAGTGAGTTGGCGGCCGTGTCGATCTCCACCAGTCGGACCGGGTTGGTCCGTGGCGAGTGGAACGTCTGGAGGAACGAGTGGATCGGGTTGCCGTGCAGCCCGGTGTCCACCCGCGACGCCGCGGTGCCGGTGTGTCCGGAGAAGACGAACCGGATGTTGGCGTACCGACGGACCAGGTTGTCGAAGACGTACTGCGGGCTCGTCGACCCGAAGCCGGCGCTCTGGCCGATGGTGGCGTCGCTCTCCAGGAAGTGATGGGTCACCACGATCACGTTGTGCCGGGGGTGGGCCGCGACGACCTGTTGCGCCCAGGCGACCGCCGCCCTCCGGGGCCACAGTTCCAGGGTCAGCACCAGCCACTGCACCCCACCGGCACGGTAGGTGGCGAACGCGTTGTCCACCTTGCCCGGCTCGAAGCGGCCTCCGACCACCCCGAAGCGGTCGGCGGTGAAGTACCGGTTGAAGGTGGTGGTGTCGCGCAGCAACGGCCCGGCCGGGCTGCGCAGCACGCCGTCGGGACCGAAGACCTGGGTGTCGTGGTTGCCGACCGCCAGCGTGTACGGCAGGCCGACCGCCTCCAGTGGACGCAGGGCGGCACTGGCGCGGGCGTACTGCACGTGGTCGGGGGTGTCGTAGTTGACCACGTCCCCGGAGTGGGTGACGAAGCGCAGGTCCAGGGCGGTGCGTTGGGCCACCAGCCAGTCGATGCGCTGCCGCATCCGGGTGTCGCCCGAGGTCAGCACCTCCTCCTGGGTGTCCGGCACCACCGCGAAGCCGAACGTGGTGTCGACCGGCCCGGCCTCCTCCGTCCGGGCGTACGCCACGTGCACGTTGCGGTCGCAGGCGGCGGTGTAGCGGTCGTTGACCAGCTCGATGCGGACGGAGTGCCGCCCGTACGCCAGCGGCGCGCCGACCAGGTAGCTGCCGTAGTCGGTGGCACTGGTGACGGTCACCTCGCCGACGGGCTGGCCGCCCACGCTCACCCGGACGACCGGCCAGCCGTCGCACTCGTCGCCGATCGCGCCGATCACCAGTTGGCCGGAGCCCTGCAGCACGGTGGTGGCGTGACTGCTGTTGCGCCACAGGGTGGCGTGGGTGCCCGACGGGGGCACGGGCGTGCCGGTCGCCGGGTTGATCGACCCGTTGACCACCGTGAACGGTGACGGCTCCGCCGCGTTCGCCGTGCCCGCGAGCACGCCGGCCGACAACACGACCACGATCGCCACGATGGCCCGCGTGATCCGCATGTTTGCCCCTCCCTGTCCCACACCGGCACCTGCCGGACATCGGGATGCTAAGGCAGACCGACCGGACATCCCGGGAACGCGTCACCAACACGCAGTGATGGCGTGTCCACGAAACGTGATGGAAACCCGTCTGGTCCGCCGCCGTCCGGTCAGTCCACGTCGACCCAGTCGAGCGTGCGGCGTACCGCCTTCTGCCAGCCGGCGTAGCCCTCCGCCCGCTGTCGCGGCGACCAGGTCGGCTGCCAGCGCCGGCTCTCGTTCCAGTTCGCCCGCAGCTCGCCGGTGTCCCGCCAGAAGCCGACCGCCAGCCCGGCGGCGTACGCGGCACCGAGGGCGGTGGTCTCGGCGACCACCGGCCGGCTCACCGGCACCCCGAGGACGTCCGCCTGCAACTGCATGCACAGGTCGTTGACGGTGACGCCGCCGTCGACCTTCAGGCACTCCAGGGCCACGCCCGAGTCCTGGGCCATCGCCTCGGCCACGTCCCGGCTCTGGTAGCAGATGGCCTCCAACGTGGCCCGCGCGATGTGGGCGTCGGTGTTGTAGCGGGACAGCCCGACGATGGCGCCGCGCGCGTCGGACCGCCAGTACGGGGCGAAGAGGCCGGAGAAGGCGGGTACGAAGTACACCCCGCCGTTGTCGGAGACCTGGCGGGCCAGGTCCTCGCTCTGCCCCGCACTGTTGATGATCTTGAGTTGGTCACGCAGCCACTGCACGGCCGACCCGGTGACCGCGATCGAGCCCTCCAACGCGTAGACCGGGTCCGCCCCGGCGAACTGGTAGCACACGGTGGTGAGCAGGCCGGCCTTTGACCGGACCAGTTCCGTACCGGTGTTGAGCAGCATGAAGTTGCCCGTGCCGTAGGTGTTCTTCGCCTCGCCTGGCGCGAAGCAGACCTGCCCGACGGTGGCCGCCTGCTGGTCCCCCAGGTCGCCGGTGATCCGCACCGGGCCGCCGAAGGGACCGTCGGGGCGGGTGCTGCCGTAGGCGTGCGGGTCGGACGAGGGGCGGATGGCGGGCAGCATGACCCGGGGGATGTCGAAGAACGACAGCAGCTCGTCGTCCCAGTCCAGCGTCTCCAGGTCCATCAGCATGGTCCGGCTGGCGTTGGTGGGGTCGGTGACGTGCACGCCGCCGTCGGGACCGCCGGTGAGGTGCCAGAGCAGCCAGGTGTCGGTGTTACCGAAGACCGCCTCGCCGCGTTCGGCGGCGGCCCGTACCCCGTCGACGTTCTCCAGGATCCACTGGATCTTGCCTGCGGAGAAATAGGTCGCCGGGGGCAGGCCCGCCCGCCTGCGGATCACGTCGCCCCGCCCGTCGCGCTCCAGCGCCGCGGCGATCCGGTCGGTGCGGGTGTCCTGCCAGACGATGGCGTTGTAGTACGGCTGGCCGGTGCGCGGGTTCCACACCACCGTCGTCTCCCGCTGGTTGGTGACGCCGAGCGCCGCGAGGTCGGAGGCGGCGATGCCGTGCGTGTTCAGGGCGGTACGCACGACGGTCCGGGTCCGCTCCCAGATCTCCAGCGGATTGTGCTCCACCCACCCGGCGCACGGCAGGATCTGCTGGTGTTCGAGCTGGTGACGGCCGATCTCGTTACCGCCGTGGTCGAAGATCATGAAGCGGGTGCTGGTGGTGCCCTGGTCCACGGCACCGACGAAGTCAGCCATGCGGGGGTCTCCTGCTCGTCGTGGTCGTCGGGCCGATCCTTCCCGATGTCGACCCCGATGTCCGCAGCAGGACGACGCCGAGCTGCACGCTCGTGCCCCTCGGCCGGCGGCCTCCGCCGCGCTGCCGACCACAGGTCGCGGTACGGTCTGGTTCCGTCCGGTCGCCCACCGCGCCACCACCACCGGCGGCGCCGACCGGGACAGGGAGCACGCCGATGCGGTACGACCTTCGCGACCGGACGATCCTGATCACCGGAGCGGCCCGGGGCATCGGCGCGGAGCTGGCC
>NZ_SISL01000541.1:0-3549 GCF_004307965.1 Verrucosispora sp. SN26_14.1
AGATGTGTAATAAGAGACAGCCGCCGGGCAGGTGCACCAGTCGGCCGTCGCCGAACATGCCGTACGCGGTGTCGGCGACCCGCTCGATGAGGTAGCGGTCGTGGCTGGCCACCACGATGGTGCCGGGCCAGGAGTCGAGCAGGTCCTCCAGCGCGGCCAGGGTGTCGGTGTCGAGGTCGTTGGTGGGTTCGTCGAACAGCAGCACGTTCGGTTCCCCGGCGAGCAGGCGCAGCATCTGGAGGCGCCGCCGCTCCCCGCCGGAGAGGTCACCGACCGGGGTCCAGAGACGCCGGTCGTCGAAGCCGAACACCTCGGCGAGCTGCGCGGCGGAGATCTCCCGGTCGCCGAGGCGTACCCGTCGGGCGACCTCCTCGACGGCTTCCAGGACCCGGAGTTCGCTGGGGAGTTCGGCCAACTCCTGGGAGAGGAAGGCCGGTCGTACCGTGGAGCCGGTGACCAGTCGCCCGCCGTCGGGGCGGGTGATGCCGGCGAGCATCCGCAGCAGGGTGGTCTTGCCCGCACCGTTGGCACCGAGGATCGCGACGCGGTCGCCGGGGCCGACCTGCCAGGTGGCGTCCTCCAGGATGGTCTTGGGACCGGCGTGCAGGCGGACGCCCTCCAGGTCGTACACCTGCTTGCCGAGCCGGGCGGTGGCCAGCCGTTGCAGCGACATGGTGTCGCGCGCCGGCGGCACGTCGGCGATGAGGGCGTTGGCGGCGTCGATGCGGAACTTCGGCTTGGAGGTCCGGGCCGGCGGGCCCCGGCGCAGCCAGGCGATCTCCTTGCGGAGCAGGTTCTGCCGCCGGGCCTCGGTGGCGGCGGCGATGCGTTCGCGTTCGGCCCGGGCGAGGATCCAGGCGGCGTAACCGCCCTCGTAGGCCCGGACCGCCTGGTCGGCGACCTCCCAGGTCTGGGTGCAGACCGCGTCGAGGAACCAGCGGTCGTGGGTGACCACGACCAGGGCGCCCTTGCGGCCGAGCAGGTGGTGGGCCAGCCAGTCGACGCCGCCGACGTCGAGGTGGTTGGTGGGCTCGTCGAGGATCAGCAGGTCGGCGTCGCGGACCAGCAGCGCGGCCAGCGCCACGCGGCGGCGCTCACCGCCGGACATCGGCCCGACCTGGGCGTCGAGGCCCAGGTGCGGCATGCCGAGCCCGTCGAGGATGGCGCGGACGCCCGCGTCGCCGGCCCACTCGTGTTCGGCGCCCATGCTCTCGGCGAGCCACTCGGTGCCCAGGACGACGTCCCGGACAGTGGCCTCGGGACTGAGGGTGAGGTTCTGCGGCAGCCAGGAGACGCGCAGGTCACGGCGGTGGGTGACCCGTCCGTCGTCGGGTTCCTCGGTCCGGGTGAGCAGCCGTAGCAGCGTCGACTTACCGGCGCCGTTGAGCCCGACCACACCGATCCGGTCGGCGTCGTCCAGACCGAGCGAGACGTCGGTGAGCAGCGGCCCGGCGGCGCCGTAGCCCTTGGACACCCGGTCCAGGTTGACGATGTTGGCCACGAACCCACCTTCCATGATCAAGGCGTCCCGGTGCCGGCGGGCACCTGGGGACGCCTGGCCTTCCAGGGTACGCGGAACACCGCCACCCCTCGGCGCCCGCCCGACCGGGCCCGCCACCCCTCCGGCCCACCCTGCCCCGGTAGCACCGACCCACCGACGCTCACCTTGCTCCCCACGCGCCCATGACCAGGGTGACGTCCCCCGGGGCGGAGCCGACACCTGCTGGAGCTGGCTCTCCCACGGCAACGCGCGGCCCGTCCGCCCGCCGTGCTCCCTCGCCGTGTTCCCGCCGTGTTTCCCCGTTCGACGGTCCGGCAGGACCTCTGCTGGGCTGCCTTTCGAGCTGATCCGCCGATGCTCTCGCCACCTCGGCGCCACCCGAACCACCCGAACCACCCGAACCCGAGACCGTACGCCCGGTTCAGCGCGAACATGCCAGCAAGGAACTGCACGCAGCGTGACAAGCGCAGAGCAGCCGTCTCCCGAGCATGATCCGTTCCCGCCATCAGCTCGGAGGGCGGTGCTCCAGCCACGGCCCCGCCGCCTGACACCACGCGTGAACTGTCCCCGCCATCAGCTCGACAGGGAACGTACACCAGGCCGCCTCGCTCGGCGCCCCTGCTGGGCGCCACAGCCGGCCGCCTGACACCACGCGCGATCCGTCCCCGCCATCAGCCCGCTGTGGCCGCGCCCCGGCCACGACCCCCGCCGACTGACAACCCGCGCGATCCGTCCTCGCCGTCAGCTCGACAGGGACCGCGCACGACCACGACCTCACGCCTGACGCGAACCGTTCCCGCCGTCAGCGCGACAGGACCGCACCGTGAACACGGCCCCGCGCCTGACGCGGCTCGGGGTCAGGGGCCAGCCCGGTGCGGTGGTGTCAGGTGACGCGGGCGCCGTGGACCGGGCCGTGGGCGACGCGGGCCTCGCGGCACACGCCGGCGGCCTCCAGTTCGGCGGCGATACGTTCGGCGTCGGCGGCGCCGGCGGTGAGGAAGACGCACGTCGGACCGGAACCGGAGACGATGCCGGCGAGCGCGCCGGCCGCCTCGCCGGCCTTGAGGGTGTCGGCGAGGGCGGGACGCATGGCCAGTGCGGCGTCCTGCAGGTCGTTACCGAGGGTGGGGGCGAGCACCCGGGGGTCGCGTTGGCGCAGCGCGCCGAGCAGTCTGTCGGTGCTGCCGAGCGGCTCACCGGCGGTGCCGGCGTCGCGGAGCCGGTCGAGTTCCCGGTACGCCTGTGGGGTGGAGAGGCCACTGTCGGCGATGGCGACGACCCAGTGCCAGGAGGTCGGCCGGGCCAGCACGGGGCTGACCGCTTCGCCCCGGCCGGTGCCGAGCGCGGTGCCGCCGTGGATCAGGAAGGGGACGTCCGAGCCGAGGTCCGCGGCGATGCCGGCCAGTTCGTCGCGGGACAGGCCGGTGCCCCAGAGGGCGTCGCAGGCGACCAGTGCGGCGGCGGCGTCGGCACTGCCACCGGCGAGACCACCGGCGAGCGGGATCTGCTTGCGCAGGTGCAGCCGGGCGTGCGGCATCACACCGCTGTAGCCGGCGAGGGCGTGGGCGGCCCGGATGACCAGGTTGGAGTCGTCGAGGGCGAGTTCTCCGGTGCCCTCCCCCTCCATGGTGAGGGTGAGCGTGTCGCCCCGCCTCGCGGTCAGCTCGTCATAGATCGAGATCGCGTGGTAGATGGTGTTCAACTCGTGGTAGCCGTCGCGTCGCAGCGGGCCGACGCCCAGGTGCAGGTTGATCTTGGCGGGCACCCGTACGCGGACCGGTCCGCCGGCACCACGCCGTTCCTCACCCTCCGGTCGCCATGCCTCGGTCACCGGACGGTGTCCCGTGGACGCATCCGGGTGTCGAACGGCTTCTCCACGATCAGCTCCTCGGCGGTGTCGGCGACCGGTACCGGCGTCCGCGTCAGCCTACTGCGCGGCCGACGGGTGGTTCGGGGCCGACGCGGCAATGGCGGCGAACTGCTCGACGGTGAGTGACTCGCCACGTGCACCGGGGTCGACTCCGGCGGCGGTGAGCGCCGCGGCGGCC
>NZ_SISL01000542.1:0-3605 GCF_004307965.1 Verrucosispora sp. SN26_14.1
GAGACAGCGTCGGCGCCGACCTGTCCGACCGGGCCGCCGCGCCCCGCCTGGTCGACGCGGTGACGGCGGCCCTCGGTCCGGTCGAGATCCTGGTCAACAACGCGGCCACCACCCGCTTCATCCCCTTCGACGACCTGGACGCCGCCGACGACGAGGTGTGGGAGTCGCTGCTGCGGGTCAACCTGCTCGCCCCGGTGGCGCTCTGCCGGGCGACGTTCGCGGCGATGGGTCGCACCGGCTGGGGCCGGGTGCTCAACGTGGCGTCGACGTCGGCCTTCGACCCGGCCGGCAGCAGCCTGCCGTACGCCGTGTCGAAGTCGGCGCTGGTCGCCTTCACCCAGGGGCTCGCCGCCGTCGCCCCGCCCGGAGTCGCGGTCAGCGCGATCGCGCCGGGCTGGATGGACACCCCGTGGGCGTCCCGGCACTCCGGCGGGTCGGCCGCCGGTGGCGCGGCGGAGGTGGACGTGGACGAGGTGGCGCGGGCCGCCGTCGAGCTGGTCACCGGCACCGCCGGCAACGGCACCGTGGTGGTGCTCGACGGCGGTGCCCGGTGGCGTCGGGCGCAACAGGGCGGGTGACCCGCCCCGCGCACGGGACGGGTGCCGCTCTTAGTCGACCGCCGCCACGGTGAGCACCTCGCGGGGGTTCTCCACGGTCAGCCGGTGCAACTGCTCCTCGGCGACACCCCGGGCGCGCAGGCCCGGCAGGACACTGCCCAGCACGTAGCCGTACCCGTTGCCGCCGAACAGCGCGAACATGTCCCGCTTGCACACGTCCTGGGAGAGCACGATCCGGTGGTGTCCCTCGCCGAGCAGGGTCGCGACGGCGTCCAGGATCCGTTCCGTGTACGCCGGAGGGAAGGCGCCCAGGTTGTCGAAGGACAGCCAGGCGCCCCGGTCCAGCGCGGTGCGATAGAAGGCGAGCGACGGATGACTGTCGGCGTGGCCGATCACCACCCGGTCCGGCGCGACGCCCTCCTCCTCGAACAGGTCGAGGGCGTGCAGGCCGACGTCGCTGCCGACGGAGTGGGTGGCGATCGCCAGCCCGGTCCGTCGACTGGCCCGGGCCGCCGCCCGGTGGCAGCGCTCCTCCTGGGCGGAGATCCACGACTTGTCCGCGCCGATCTCGCCGATGATGCCGGGGCGTACGCCGGTCCCGTCGGCACCGTGCCGGATCTCCTCGACCAGCCGGTCGGCGAGCTGGTCGACGCTGCGCCGGTCGACGTCCTCGGCGGCGGGGTAGTAGGGCTGCCGGTACCACCCACAGCCCATCACGATGTGCAGGCCGGTGCGGCGGGCCAGCGCCGCCATCCGTGCCGGTTCCCGCCCGATGCCGGGCACGGTCAGCTCCACCAGGGCGTTGCCGCCCTGTGCGGTGAAGGCGGTCAGCTCCTCGACGAGCAGGTCGTCGTCGTCGGGCAGGCCGGCGACGTCGAAACGGCCGGGGATCTCCCAGAGCCGGATGTAGAGGTGCTCGTGCATCAGCGTGGTGCCGAGCGTGGCCGGGTCGATCTCGCCCAGCACGGTGACGATCCGTCCCGCGCTCATCCGACCGGCACCTCGTGCAGCGCCGCCGCCGGAACCCGCAGCGCGTCGTGGATGATCTCGACCGCCTCGTCGATCTCGGCGTCGTCGAAGACGGTCGGCAACGCGAACACCCCCCAGCCGCACACCCCCCGGTTGAGCAGGGCGAGCCGCATCGCGGCGTTGACCTCACCCCAGGCCGCCGGGGTGCGCTCGGTGGTGGCGACGCTGACCAGCGAACCGACCTGGCGTACCTCCAGTGCCAGGTCCAGGTCGGCGAAGGCGCCCCGGAGCCGGGTGGCGAACCGCTCACCGAGCCGTTCCAGGCGCGGGTACGCGTCGGCGTCGAGCAGCCGCAGCGTGGCCAGCCCTGCGGCGGCGGTCACCGGATTGCCGTTGAACGTGCCGGCGTGTGCCAGCCGGGGCCCACCGGCCGCGTCGGTCACCGCCATCACGTCGACCCGTCCGCCGTACGCGCCGACCGGCATGCCGCCGCCGATCACCTTGCCGTAGGCGGTGAGGTCCGGGGTGACGCCGTAGCGCTGCTGCGCGCCCCCGGGTGCCACCCGGAACGCGATGACCTCGTCGAAGAGCAGGAGCACACCGTGGGCCGTGGCGGCTGCCCGGACGGCCTCGAGGAAGCCGGGTGCCGGCGGGACCCAGGTGGCGATGGAGGCCATCGGGGTGACGATGACGGCGGCCAGCCGGTCGGCGTACCGCTCGATCAGCGAGACCACGCCGTCGGTGTCGTTGAACGACCCGATGACCACGTTGTCGGCGAGGTTCGCCGGCACCCCGGCGGTGTACGGCGCGCCGCGTTCGGAGCCGGGGGTCGCCGCGTTGATCTCCATGCCGTCGAAGGTGCCGTGGTACGAGCCGTCCATCTTCAGCACGAGGTCACGACCGGTGTACGCCCGGGCCGTCTTGATCATCATCATGGTGGCCTCGGTGCCGGAGTTGGTGAACCGCAGCCGGTCCAGCGAGGGCACCCGGGCGCACAGCTCCTCGGCGAGGTCGATCTGCACCGTGTTGGGGGCGAGCACGGCGGTGGCCCGGCCGGCCTGGTCCCGGATGGCCTCGGTGACCTGCGGGTGGACGTGGCCGTGGATCAGCGACGTCGCGTTGTAGATCAGGTCGAGCAGCCGGTGACCGTCGGCGTCCTCCAGACGTGTCCCGGCGGCGCGTTCCACGTAAACGGGATACGGATTCATCGCCAGTGAATAGCGTGTGTCGCCGCCCGGAAGGACCTGGCTAGCGCGTCGGAAGAGGGCCGCCGATGCGGGCGTACGCTCTTCAAATGTGGACCTTTCGGTGGTGATCCAGTCTGCGATCCGAGTCCCGGCGCCCATCCGTTGACAGCCTCCCGCCTCAACCCTACTGTGCATTCGTAGTCACAGCGTCTGACGTCACAGTAGGGCCTCAAGGACCGTCGGACAAGGGCCCGGAACCACCCGACGAGGGGAGCCCGACCAGCGTGAGCGCCGCAGCGAGTACCTCGACCCGCGTACCCCGCCGACTGGCCGATCTCGACACCCCCGCGCCACTGGTGGAGGTCCCCCGGCTCGACGCCAACCTGCGTCGGGGCGCCGAGATCGCCGACCGGGACGGGCTGGCGCTGCGTCCGCACGCCAAGACCCACAAGACCGTGGAGATAGCCCGCCGGCAGCTCGCCACCGGGGCCACCGGACTCACCGTGTCCAAGCTGGACGAACTCGACGCGCTGCGTCCGGCCGGCGCGGCCGACTACCTGCTCGCCTACCCGGTGGTCACCGCCGTGAAGGCGGACCGCCTGGTGGCGCTCTCGACGACCACCCCGGCGCGGATGCTCGTCGGGCTGGACAGCCCGGCCGGCGCCGAGGTGCTCAGCGGTGCCGCCATCCGCGCCGGCGTCGAGATCGAGGTGCTGATCGAGGTCGACAGCGGCCTCGGGCGCTGCGGCGTGGAGCCGGACGATGCCGCCGACCTGGCGGACCTGGTCACCGGTCGGCCCGGCCTGCGGATCGCCGGGGTGTTCACCCACGCCGGCCACGCCTACGCCGCCCGCGACGCCGCCCACCTGGCCCGGACCGCCCAGTCCGAGGC
>NZ_SISL01000543.1:0-3593 GCF_004307965.1 Verrucosispora sp. SN26_14.1
GGCCGCCGCCCGCGAGCGCGGCCTCACCACCAGCGTGGACGCGGCCTCCGCGGCACCGCTGCGGGCCGTCGGCCCGGCGGCCTTCCTGTCCTGGGTACGCGGGGTCGACCTGCTGCTGGTGAACACCGACGAGGCGACGGTGCTGGCCGGCGGACTGGATCCGGCGGCCCAGGGGCGGGCGCTGGCCGCCACCGCCCGACGGGTGGTGGTCAAGCGCGGTGGCGCGGGTGCCACCTGGGTGGAACGGACCGGAACGCTCGTCACCTCACCGGCCCGCCGGGTGGCGGTGGTGGACGTGACGGGAGCGGGTGACGCCTTCGCGGCCGGGCTGCTCGCCGCCTGGCTGACCGGGGCGACCCCGGAGGCCGCCCTGAACCGGGCCACCGACCTCGGCGCGGCGGCGGTCTCCCAGGTGGGTGCCCGGCCGGTCGGCTGAACCGCTCACGACGACAGTCCCGCCCGGGCCGTGCCAGTGCTGCCCGGGTGGGACTGCGTCAGGGCTCGGCGTCGATGACCTTGTGCGGCCGTTCCTCGGCGGTCAGGCTCATCGGCGGGGCCTCCTGCTGCTGCCGCCGCGCCGACCGGCCGATCAGCCGGTGCTGTTCCTTCGGCGGCCGGTCGTTGGCCAGCAGCACCGCGAGCCACGGGACGACGATCATGCCCAGCGCCACCAGGGGCAGCCAGAGCCAGAGCAGGGGCGCCCGCGTGCCGACCAGGATCGCGCCGACGATCACGCACGCCACCCGGACGCCCATCATCGCCACGTACCGCCGCTGCCGGGTGGTGAGCTGGTCGTTCTGGCTGCGCGAGGCGTCGGTGATGAGGATCGGCCGGTACGCCTGATGCTTCACCGTGTACCTCCTCGGGGTCGCCTCCATCCTGTCACCTCGACCGGGCCCGCGACGACGTTCGTCGTGCCGCTACCCCGCCGACCCAGCCCGGCACATCCCCCGCCGGACCGCTCAGCCTCCGGCGGTCTTCGCCTTCGCCGCCGCCTTCTGCTGCTGCTTGTACTCCCGGACCAGGCGCAACGACTCGCCGTCGGTGACGTCGGCCACGGACCGGTGGACCTCCGGCTCGCCGTAGCCGCCGGCCGCCTCCCGCCAGCCCGGCGGCCGTACGCCGAACCGCTTGCCGAGCAGGGCGAGGAAGATCTGCCCCTTCTGTCGGCCGAAGCCCGGCAGGGCGGTGATCCGCGCGAGCAGCTCCGCACCGTCGGCGGGGTCGGCCCAGAGTCGGGCGGCGTCACCGTCGTACCGGTCGACCAGCGCCCGGCAGACCTCCTGCACGCGGGCCGCCATCGCCTTCGGGAACCGGTGCAGCGCCGGCGGCTGGGCGAAGAGGGCCACCAGCGCCTCCGGGTCGTACTCGGCGAGTTCCCGGGCGTCCAGGTCGTGACCGAGCCGCTGGGTCAGCACGTACGGCGAGGAGAACGCCTTCTCCATCGAGACTTGTTGATCAAGAACCATTCCCGTCAGCAACGCCAGCGGACTCTGCATGAGCAGCCGGTTCGCCTCCGGATCGATGGGCAGCGCGAGTGTCATGCCCTCATCCTGCCCGTCGCGGCCCTCGCCCTGGCCTCCGGCACGTGATCTCACCCTCAGCTCGATTCCGCGATTAGGTTAGGCTGTGCTAACTTCGGCGCCTCGGTCGCCCCGGGCCGCAGAGGAAAGGGTTCATCGTGCTTCTCACCCGCCGTACCACCGGCGCGTTGCTCGCCGCCAGCCTGCTCACCGTCGGGCTGGCCGCCTGCGGATCAGGTGAGGAGGACGCGGCAGCAGACTCGGGCCAGTCGACCGACAAGTCGATCACCGTCTACAGCGGACGCAACGAGCAGCTCGTCAAGCCGCTGTTGGACAAGTTCACCGAGCAGACCGGCATCACCGTCAACGCCCGGTACGCGAACACCGCGCAGCTCGCCGCCCAGCTCGTCGAGGAGGGCGACCGGTCCCCCGCCGACGTGTTCTTCGCGCAGGACGCGGGCGCCCTCGGCACCGTGGCGAAGCAGGGCATGTTCACCACGCTCGCTGAGGAGACCACGGCGAAGGTGCCGGCGTCCTACCGTGCCGGCAACGGCCAGTGGGTCGGCGTGAGCGCCCGGGCCCGGGTGCTGGCGTACAACGCCGACCTGGTGAAGGCCGAGGAGCTGCCCGCCTCGGTGTTCGACCTGACCGGCCCGGCCTGGAAGGGCAAGATCGGCGTCGCCCCGACCAACGCCTCGTTCCAGGCGTTCGTCACCGCCATCCGGGTGCAGCACGACGACGCCAAGGCCGAGCAGTTCCTCAGCGGTCTGAAGGCCAACGACCCGCAGATCCGCGACGGCAACGGCAAGATCCTCGAAGACGTCGGCGCCGGCACCATCCCGGCCGGCCTGGTCAACCACTACTACCTCGGCGAGATCGCCAAGGAGCAGGGCACCACGCCGGACGCGCTCAAGGTCAAGCTGCACTTCTTCTCCGGCGGAGACACCGGAGCCCTGGTGAACGTCGCGGGTGTGGGTGTGCTCAAGCGGGCCGCCGAGAACGCCGACGTGCAGAAGTTCGTGGACTTCCTGCTCGGCACCGAGGCCCAGACGTTCTTCGCCGAGCAGACCTACGAGTACCCGGTGATCGACGGCGTGCCCTCCCCGGCGTACGTGCCGGCCCTGTCCGAGCTGGCGGTGCCGCAGATCGACCTGAACGACCTGGACACGCTCGACGCCACCGTCACCATGATCAAGAACTCGGGCCTGGTGCCCTGACCGCACCTCCCTCCGTCGCAGGGCCGTCCCGATCCGGGTCGGCCCTGTCCGGCGTACCCGGCGGGATGCGGCGGCTGGCCCCACGGCCGGCGTTGCTCGCGGCCTCGACCGCCGCGGTGGCCGTCGCCCTGATCCCGCTGGCCTACCTCGGGGTACGCACCGCCGAGGCGGGCTGGGACGCGGTCGTCGCCGAGTTGTGGACCGACCGCGTCGCGCTGCTCGCCCTGCGCAGTCTCGGACTGGCCGCCGTGGTCACCACGGCCTGCGTCCTGCTCGGCGTGGGTACCGCGTTCCTGGTCACCCGCACCGACCTGCCCGGCCGCCGGGCCTTCGCCGTGCTGGCGGCGCTGCCGCTGGCCGTGCCCACCTACATCGCCGCCTTCGCCTGGGTCTCCGCGCTGCCCCGGTGGGAGGGGTTCTGGCCGGCGGCGCTGGTGCTCACCCTCTGCTCCTACCCGTACGTGCTGCTGCCGGTCGCGGCGGCGTTGCGCGGCGCGGACCCGGCGCAGGAGGAGGTGTCCCGCTCGCTCGGGCGCAGCGGGTGGCAGACCTTCACCGCGGTGACGCTGCGGCAGATCCGCCCGGCCACCGCCGCCGGTGCGCTGCTGGTCGCCCTCTATGTGCTCTCCGACTTCGGCGCGGTCTCCATCCTGCGCGCCGACACCTTCACCCGGGCCATCTTCGTCGCCTTCGACCTCGGCTTCGACCGCACCGGGGCGCTGGTGCTCTCCAGCGTGCTGGTGGTGCTCACGGTGGTGCTGCTCACCGGCGAGACCGCCACCCGCCGTCGCGGTGCCCGGTACGCGCGGCTCGGCGGCACCCGACGTCCCGCACCCCGGCTGGCGCTCGGGGC
>NZ_SISL01000544.1:0-3588 GCF_004307965.1 Verrucosispora sp. SN26_14.1
CCGCGAGCGGCGGGCGGCCGAACCGCGACCCACCGACCGCCGGGTCCGCGCCGTGCCGGGCAAGCTGGCCCGGTCGCGGGACCTGCCGGTCTGGGCGGTGCCGCTGCCGACCATCGACCCGCAGGTGGTCCGCCGCTCGGCGGCGGCCCGACCCGAGTACGGGCCGGACTTCCGCTACCGGCACTTCGCGGCCGTCAAACGCCTGCCCACCGTGCTGATGGCGGGCGTCGGCCTGGGCGCGCTGGCCGGGCTGACCCGGCTGCCCCCGGCCCGGCGCTGGCTGCTCGGACGGCTCTCCTCCGGCCAGGGCCCGAGCGCCGAGCAGCGGGCCGAATCGTGGTTCCGGGTCCGTTTCGTGGGCACCGGCGGCGGCCGTCGGGTGGTCACCGAGGTGGCCGGCGGCGACCCCGGATACGACGAGACCGCCAAGATGCTCGCCGAATCCGCCCTCTGCCTCGCCCTGGACGACCTGCCGGCCACGTCCGGCCAGGTCACGCCGGTGACCGCGATGGGCGACGCGCTGCTGACCCGACTCACCGCCGCCGGCCTCACCTTCCGCGTCCTCGGGTGAGGTGAAAGGAAGGGCACCTTATTAACGCCTCGTGCATAGGAAGGGCCCCTTCCTAACATCCGAACGACCGTCGGGGGTCGGGCTTGGGGGGTCGGGAGCCGGGTTGACCCTCGACCTGGTCGAGGCGGCAGGATCTGCGGGGTGGATCGTGACCTGCGCAGCATCGGCGAGGTGGCCCGGGACAGCGGGCTGACGGTGAGTGCCCTGCGGTTCTACGACGCCGCCGGGGTCCTGGTGCCGGCGCGGGTGGACCCGGTGACCGGATATCGCCGCTACACCGACGAGCAGGTGGCCTCGGCCCGGCTCGTCGCCGGACTGCGCCGGGTGGGCCTGCCGGTCGCCGAGATCGCCCAGGCGGTACGCGCCGAACCAGCCGTCGTGCACCGGCTGCTCGACACCCAACTGCGCCGACTGGCCGACGGACTGGCCGACGCGCGCCGCGAGGTGTCCCGGATCCGGGCACTGGTGCCGCTCGACGAGTCGACGGCCGCCACCCGGCTCACCGTGGACCGTGCGGGACTCACCGCCGCCGTGGCCGCCGTCCGCTTCGCCGTCGGGACCGATCCGGACCTGCCTGCGCTCACCGGTGTCCTGTTCGACGTGACCGACACAGGCGTACGACTGGTGGCGACCGACCGGCACCGGCTGGCGGTGGCGACCGTCCACGCGGCGGTGGACGGCCCGGCGGTGCGTACGCTGCTGCCGCTGCCGGCGGTGGACGGGCTGCGCCGACTGGTGACCGACCCGGACATCGACGCGCACGAGGTACGGCTGACGGTGACCGCGTCCCGGCTGCACGCCGACGTGGCCGGGCGGGAGTTGCACGCCACGGCGCTGCCGGACGACTTCCCCGACTACCACGTGCTGCTGCCACGGGCGGGCGCGCACGGGCCGACACACCGCATCACGGTGGACGGTGAGTGGCTGGCCGGCGCGCTGCGGGCGGGCGGGCCCACGCTGACCCGCGAGTACGCCGGGGCTGCGCTGCCGGTGACCGTACTCGGGTGGGGGTCGGGCGACGGACTCCGCCTGCTCGGCCCCGACGACCTGCACCACGCCGCCGACCTGCCCGGCTCGCCCGACCTCGCCGACAGCGGCCCGGACGGCAGGGGCCCGGCCGACAGCGGCCCGGACGCTGACCGCGAGTACGCCGAACTGCGGGTCGGCGTGAACGGCGAGTACCTGCTCGACGCGCTGGACGCGGCCGGTGGCCGGCGGTTGGTGCTCGAACTGGACAGCCCGGTCACCCCGCTGGCGATCCGCCGCCCGGACGACGAGGGCGCCTTCTCCATCCTGATGCCGATCCGCCTCTGACCGAGCGCGCCCACCGACGGCCGCCTCTGGCAGTGGGCCCGCGCGGACCGGACCACCGGCTCCGCGCGAGCGCGTTGCCGAGCAGGATCGGTGTGCCGGGTGCGGGAGTCGGGGCGATCCGGGCGCGGCGGTAGCATCTGGTAGTCCACCCGACTTCCGGACGGAGGCGTACGGAGCAGCATGCTCGACATGGAGTTGATCCGGAAGGATCGCGACGCGGTGGCGACCGCGCTGGCGAAGCGGCTCGAAGCCGCCGAGGTCGACCGGGCGCTGGACGACATCCAGCAGCTCGACCGGGAGCGTCGCCGGCTGATCAGTGAGATCGACGGGGAACGCCAGCGCCGCAAGGCCGAGGCCCGGGCGTACGCGCAGGCGAAGCGGGCCGGTGTCGAGCCGGAGGCGACCTCCGAGGTCGGCCGGAAGCAGATCGCCGAGTTGGAGAGCGAACTCGACGAGGTGCAGGCACGGCTGCGTACCGTGATGAGCGAACTGCCCAACCTGCCTGCCGAGGACGTGGTCCCCGGCGGCAAGGAGGCCAACCGGGTGGTGAAGACCTTCGGCGCACCCCCGGCGATCGAGAAGATCCGCGACCACGTCGAGTTGAGCCGGGCGTTGGGCCTGGTCGACCACGAGCGCGGGGTCAAGCTGGGCGGGTCGGGCTTCTGGATGTACACCGGTCTGGGCGCCCGCCTGGAGTGGGCGCTGGTCAACTGGCTGATCGAGAGCAACATCGAGGCCGGGTACGAGTTCCTGCTCCCGCCGCACCTGCTGCTGGACACTGCGGGCTTCGCCGCCGGCCAGTTCCCGAAGTTCTACGACGACGTCTACCACCTGGACAAGCAGTCCGCGCCGCGCGGGCAGTTCCTGCTGCCGACGGCGGAGACGGCGATCCTCGGCGCATACCAGGACGAGATCCTGGAGACCGCGAAGCTGCCGCTGCGGGTGTTCGCGTACACCCCCTGCTACCGCCGTGAGGCGGCGGGCTCGCACTCGGACGAGCGCGGCACCGTCCGGGGCCACCAGTTCAACAAGGTGGAGATCTTCCAGTTCACCCTGCCCGAGCAGGCCGACGCCGCGCTGGAGCAGATGGTCGCCCACGCGGAGAGCCTGGTCGAGGGGCTGGGCCTGCACTACCAGCGCAGCCTGCTGGCGGCCGGCGACTCCAGCGCCTCGATGCGCAAGACGCTGGACATCGAGGTGTGGATGCCCAGCACCGGCAAGTACAAGGAGGTCTCGTCGGTCTCCTGGGGCGGTGACTACCAGGCCCGACGGGCGGCGATCCGCTACCGCGAGCCGGGCGGCAAGCAGACCCGGTTCGTCCACACGCTGAACGGCTCGGCGCTGGCGACCAGCAGGCTGCTGCCGGCCATCCTGGAGCAGTTCCAGCAGGCCGACGGTTCGGTGCTGGTGCCCGAGGTGCTCCGCGACCGGATCGGCACCGACCGACTCACCCCGCGCTGACCGGTTCGTCGGGGGTCGCCGCGTGCGGCCCCCGTCCGGTGTCAGCCGCGTGCGGCCCCCGTCCGGTGTTAGCAGGGGACCCCTGCTCTACCGCAGGCGTTAACAAGGTGCCCTTCCTTCGGAGCGAGCCGGCGAGGACCAGCACGCCGACGACGGCGACGAGCACCGCCGGACCTGCGCTGTCCAGCGTCGCCGCCAGCCACCGCTGGACACCGGCGGCGGCGCTCACCACCGGATCGGCG
>NZ_SISL01000545.1:0-3583 GCF_004307965.1 Verrucosispora sp. SN26_14.1
GCCGACGCCTCGGGCGCGCTGGAGGTGCCGGCGCTGGACCGGCCGCAGGTCGCCGGGTGGTACCGACCCGGTGCCAGCCCGGGTGAGATCGGCAACGCGGTCCTGGTGGGCCACGTCGACTCCGGGGACGGCCCGGCCGTCTTCTTCGAGTTGGGGCGGCTGCGCCCCGGCGACACCGTCCACATCACCCGGGTCGATGCCACGGTGGCCCGTTTCACCGTGGACGCGGTCGAGGCGTACCCGAAGGAGCGGTTCCCCACCGACCTGGTCTACGGTCCCGGCGGCCTGGCCGGGTTACGGCTGATCACCTGCGGCGGCCGGTTCGATCCGGCACGCGGCGAGTACGCCGACAACGTGATCGTCTTCGCCACCCGCACAGCGTGAACCCGCGCGGGCGTGAACCCGCACGGGCGTGAACCCGCACGGCGCGAACCCGTCCGAGGTGAGCCCGCGCGGCCGGTGGCGTGCGTTCGACCATCCCGACGCCGGGAAGACCCGAGCGTCCACCGCAGACCCGAGGAGCAACGATGGCCCAGGCAGCGATCAGGAAGAACACCGGAGCGGCCACGGCCGCGTCGTCGCGCACCGCGACCAAGCGGAGCAGCCCGGCGACCAAGCGGTCTCCCGGGACGGCAGCCGCCACGAAGACGACCGGCAAGGCAGCCACCAGCAAGGCGGCCGGCAAAGCGGCCGGCAGGTCCACGAGCAGGAAGGCCACGGCCGGTACGGCAGCGGCGACCTCCGCCCGGACGGCGCGGAAGAAGGCCGTCTCCGCCACCGCGAGCCCGACCCGGCGTCCCACCGCCAAGGCGACCGCCGCGAAGAAGACCGCTGTCGCGAAGAAGGCGCCTGCGGCGAAGAGGACGGCGGCGAAGACGGCACCGGCGGGCAAGGCCACCGGTGGCCGGGCGCCGGCCACGAAGACCACCACGAAGAAGGCGGCGACCCGGAAGACGTCGGCCACCCAGGCCACCGCCGCGCGGTCCCGGGCGGCCGGAGCACCGAGGCCGGCGCGGAAGGCGACCACGATGGAGTCTTTCGGCAGTCGGCGCGGCGCACGGACCCGCTGACCGGGGCGCTACCCGTCGGACAACCGGTGGAGGAAGCCCCGGGCCCGCTCGGTGATCTCCGGGCCGGAGCGCGATGGGCGCGCCACACCGTCCACCGCCTCCGATGTCCGGGGGCACGCCACGCCCCCGGCGTCAGCCGTCGGGTCCGGTGTCGAGAGGATGTCGAGGTGGCGAAGCGAGACAGGCGGACCGAGGTGACCGGGATGTGCCCCTGCGGGCAGGGCATGCCGTACGCGGACTGCTGCGGGCGACTGCACCGTGGCGAGGCGGACGCGCCGACGGCCGAGGCGCTGATGCGCTCCCGCTACGCGGCCTTCGCCGTCGGCGACCACGCCTACCTGATGCGCAGCTGGCACTCCCGGACCCGTCCACCTCGCCTGCACCTCGACCCCGCCCAGCGGTGGACCGGGCTGGAGGTCGTCGGCACCGACGGGGGCGGGCTGTTCGACAGCACCGGGACCGTGGAGTTCCGCGCCCACTACCGGGAGGGCCGCGATCCGGGCACGGTGACCGAACGCAGCCGCTTCGGCCGGGAGGACGGTCGCTGGGTCTACCTGGATGCCGAGCGGCCCTGAGCCGGGCGGGGTCACGCGTCGATCCGGGCGGTCGGCGCGTCGACCGGTCCACGTCGGATCCGGCCCGCCCGGAGCACCTGCGCCGCCGCGATCAGCAGGTACGGCACGACGGCCAGGGCGAACGCCCACGCGGTGTCCGTCGCCGTGGCGAGCAGGCCGAACCCGGCGTACACCGCGATCGTGGTCAGGTCGGTGAGCGTGCCCGCCAGCGAGGTGACGGTGGCCCGGGTCGGGCCGCTGATCCGGGCCTGAAGGCGGGCGTCGGCCAGCACCGAGGCGAGTTGGAAGCCGGCGAACGCCGCCGCGACCAGCAGGAACCCCACCGGCTTGCGCAGCAGCACCCCCACCGCCAGGGCCACCGCCGAGGCGGCCAGCAGCAGGGCGTACCCGCCGGTGCGAAGCCGCTGCCCGGCCGGGGCGAGCAGCCCGCCGGCCATCTGGCCGAGGGTCACCACCAGCAGCAGCAACGGCACGGTGGTCAGGGCGACGCCGGTGTCCCGGGCCAGCAGCGGGAGGTACTCCTCCAGCGCGCCCCAGATCGCGCTCACCACCGCCACCAGCAGCACCGCCACGCGGACGGATCGACTGCCGCGCGCCTCGGCCACGCCGAGCCGTAGCCTCTGCCACCAGCCCGGCTCGTCGGGTTCGGTGGACGGCGCGGCGGCGAGGCGGTGGTGGCGGCGGCGGTGTTCCGGGAGGCGGGTCGCGACGGCGGCGGCCAGCAGACAGGCCGCGACGCTGGCCGCCCCGACCATCGGGTAGCCGCCGAGCCCGAGCACCGGCCCGGCGAGCAGGATCGACCCGAGCACCCCGGCCGTGCCGGCGGTGCGGGCGCGGCCGATGGTCCGGGCGTACCGGTCGGCGGCGCCCACGTGGTCGAGTTCGTCGAAGACCAGCGCCTCCAGCGCGCCGGACGCGAGTGCACCGCCGGCTCCCCAGAGCACGAACCCGACGGCGAACGCCGGATAGGACGGCAGGAGCGTCCACAGACCGAAACCGAGAGCGCTGCACAGCGGCGCCAGGGCGAGCACCAGACGCCGGGAGGTGGCGTCGGCCCAGGCACCGGCGGGCACCTCCAGTACCAGACCGGTCAGCGACCAGATCACGAACAGCGAGGAGATCTGCCCGACCGACAGCCCGGTGTCGGAGAAGAGCAGCACGTACACCGGGTAGAGCAGGACCAGGTCGGTGAGGAACGTGTACGCGTAGAGAGTGGCCGCCAGGCGACGGCCGGCGGCGGAAGCGAGGGTCATCGAGGCCATCCGGACGGGTGGGGGGCGATTACGGACACCGTGTGTACGGCGTCCGAGGGCGGCCCCCGGCCTCGGTCAAGGCATCAATGTCGCCAGGTCATGCGGTGATCGTAGGCGCCGGCACCACCCGGTGCCACCCCGTTGCGGCTCGGGCGGACGACGGCGTCGCGGCAGACGACGACTGCCGGACGCGTGTCGCGGGACGGGACCGTACGGTCCCGTCCCGCGAGGTGACGCCGTCTGGGTCAGCGACCGGACGGGCCGTTGTTCTTCGGCAGGATGATCGTCGACTCGCTGTCGTCGGCAGCGGTCCGCGGCGACGGCACGTCCGGCCCGGTCGACGTGACCTGGGTGGTGTCCGGGTCGTCCGTCGTCGCGGCGGACTGGCGCGGCAATGCGGTCGTGGTGTCGGAGTCGTCGTCGACCGGCTGCTGGCGCGGGAACGCCGTGGTGGCCTCCGGGTCGTCGGAGTCCGCCACCGACTGACGCGGGAACGCGGTGGTGGCGTCCGGGTCGTCGGAGTCGGCCGTGGACTGGCGCGGGAGCAGCGTGGTCGGGTCTGAGTCGACGTGGGGCGGGGTGACGACCTGGGTCGCCTCCGGGTCGTCGGCCACCGGCACACCCGACGAGGTCCCGGTCGCGAACACCGGCGTGGCGGGCGGCGGGTCGGCGGCCGGCGCGCCGA
>NZ_SISL01000546.1:0-3574 GCF_004307965.1 Verrucosispora sp. SN26_14.1
GTCAGCCAGCCGGGGCCGGCGAGCCCCGGCGCGGCCTCCAACCGGGCGGCGAGGTCCCGATCCTCGATCAGCGAGGTCAACTCGAGGTCACCGGCGGGAACCACCCGGTAGGCGCGCCGCCCGCGTTCCAGGCGTACCGGTTGGGCCAGCAGCGGCAGCCGCACCCGACGTCGGGATCCCGCCACGTCGACGCCGCCGACCAGGAACGCCAGGCCCAGCCGGAGGATCCGCTCGTCGCGGTGCAGTGCGTCCAGCGCCGCCAGCCGGTCCAGTCGGGCGGTACGCGGACCCCGGTGCGGCTCCGGCAACCAGATCAGCGGACGCCCGGTCCCGGACACGTCGAACACCCGCTCCGCGCCGGCCGGAGCCAGGTCGGCGAGAGCGGTGAGGATCGTCGCCGCGCGCATCGCCCGCCGATTCTGCCGCACGCCGTCCCGCCCGGCCGCCCGCGTGCCCCGATCCGCCGGGCGTGGGTGGTCAGCCTGGCCTGGTCCGTCGGGCGCGGCGGGTCGGCCTGGATGTTCCACCCGGCCCCCTTTGCTCTGCTTCACCCCACGCACTGGTTCCACCCGGAAACCGTTGCGTCGGTTGAAGCAGAGCAAAGGGGCCAGCGAGGGGAGTGGTGGCGGCGATTACCGGCAGCACACCAGCACACCAGCGCGGCAGCGCGGCAGCCGCGTGGCGGCACCGGGTGGAGACGGCGGTGGGCGGGAGCCGTCGACGGCTCCCGCCCACGTGGCGGTCGGTTGTCAGGCGTACGTCTCGAACTCGGCGACCCTCGGCGTACTGCTGGAACTGGTGATCTCGAAGGTGACCTTGCTGAGCGAGGTCGAGGCGAAGCTGATCACACCGGCGGTGGTGCCGGAGGCGAGTACGGCCCCGTTGCCGTGGTTGATGACCCGCCAGCCACGGATGTTGCCCACGGAGCCGGACGCCTCACGGATGTTGATCCGGGAGATCGTCTTGGCGGAATCCCACTTGATCGAGATGGAGCCCGTGGCGCCCGACGGCGACCAGGCGGTGCTCATGTTGCCGTCCCGGACGTCGCCGTAGCTGGTGCCGCTGGCCTTGCTGGAACCGTCGGAGCCGGCGCCGATGCTCAGGTTGGTGCCGCTCGGCGGGTTCGTCGGCCCGGGGGTGGGGCTGGTGGTCGGTCCGGGCGTCGGGCTGGTCGGCCCCGGGGTGGGGCTGGTCGTCGGGTTCGTCGGCGTGCAGTTGCCGTTCGAGGTCCGGATGCCCTTGTTGGCGCCGGCCGTGTCCCGCACGATGGTCGGCACGCAGCTCGCCGCGTCCATCCGGTACGAGTAGGGGATGCTGACGCTGGTGTTGGACGTCGGGTTGGGACCGGCCGGGTTGTTGTCGCCGCTTCGGCTGGACCAGGTCACGTTGTCGAAGGTGTTGCCGCTGACCTGCCAGTAGCCGGCCTCGCTCGTGTAGAACGTGCCGAGCACGTCCTTGGCGTTCTGGAAGTAGTTGTTCTCCACCTTGGCCTGCCCGCCGGCCCGCGAGTTGATGCCGGACTCGTTGATCCGCAGGTAGTGGTTGTTGTAGATGTGGGCCACCCCGCCGCGCAGCAGGGGCACCCGCGAGTCGAGGTTCTCGTACAGGTTGTTGTGGAACGTGACGAAGCCGTTCGAGCGGTCGCTCTCGCTGGAGCCGATCAGGCCGCCACGACCCGAGTTGCGCAGGATGCTGTACGACAGCGTCACGTACTGCGTGTCGTTCTTCATGTCGAAGAGGCCGTCGAAGCCCTCCGACTCGCCGCCCGACGCCTCCAGGGTGACGTGGTCGACCCAGACGTTGCGGACGCCGCTCTCCATGCCGATCGCGTCACCGCCGTTGGAGGTGGGCGAGCCGGACTTCTTGACGTTCCGCACCGTCACGTTCTGGATGATGATGTTGCGGGCCTCGCGGATGTGGATGCCGAGCTGGTCGAAGACGGCGCCGTTGCCCACCCCGAGGATGGTGACGTTGCTGATCTGCTTGAGCTCGATCACGTCGGCGGCGGTGTTGCAGCTCGACCCGGACACCTTGGTGGTGTTGCCGTGGTTGATGGTCCCCTCCACCTGGATGGTGATCGGGGTGCTGCTGCTGGCCCGGTTGCAGAGGGCCGCGTGGATCTGGGTGCCGGTGGTGGCGCGTACCGTCTGGCCGCCCGCGCCGCCGGTGGTGCCGCCGTTGCGGGTCGCGAAGCCGGTGGCGCTGCCGACAGCGGCGGACGCCTGGGGGGTCACCAGGGTCACGCAGACCGCGGCGCCCACGGCTGTCGCGGACAGCCCCGCGAGGAGTCGCAGTGCGACTGTTCGTCTCATCCTTGCCTACCTTCCTATCGGTGGTGGTACTGCTACAACCGGGTGTGGTCGCCGGGTCGCCTGAGGGACGGTCAGAGCGGCAGGCGGTCGGCTCCGGCGAGCGGGCCGACGACGAGGGGCACCAGTGGTGCCGGGAGGACCGGTCCGTGCCGCAGCGTCGGCGTCCAGCCGGCGTCGGGCGACAGGTCGGGGTCGTGTGCGACGTTGTACGCGGCCACCAGGTCCACCGGGCGGGGTAGCTTGCCGGCGGCCTGCACCCAGTTGCCCCGGGTGGTGATCGCGGTGCCGCTCCAGTCGTAGAGCAGGTCGGCGGCGGTGATGCCGGCGCCGAGCGTGAAGTGGTTGTTCTCGGCGTACACGGCGGACTGCACGCCGACGCCGATGGCGTACTCGAAACCGTCGCCGGTCAGGCGGTACTGGTTGTTGTAGAGGTCGACCTGCCCGAAGCGGACCCGGGGCAGCCGCTGGAGTGCCTCGTCGAACAGGTTGTGGTGCAGGGTGACGTTGAGTCGGCCGACGTCCGGGCCGACGGTGTTGGAGGAGCCGATCAGCATCAGCTTGTCCCGCCCGTCGAACCGGTTCCAGGAGGCGGTGACCAGGCTCGCCGTGTGCGTGATGTCCAACGCGCCGTCGTGCACCTGGTACGGGCGCCCGAAGTGGATCGGTTGGCCGCTGTCGGGGTTGTCGCCGTCGGTGAACGTGTTGTGGTCGATCCAGACGTTCTCGCTGCGGCGGACCGAGACCAGGTCGTACTGGGAGTTCCAGTTGCCCGTCTCGCCGTCGGTGGGGGACCAGGCGGGGAAGCAGTCCCGGGCGTCGTCGAAGGTGATGTTGCGGACGATGACGTTGGTTGCCCGGTCGATCATCAGGGTGAGGCCGGTCAGCCGTGCCCCGCGCAGCCCGACGATGGTGGTGTTCGGGCCGACGTTGATCTGGGTCTGCCGGGTCTGGTTCGTCACCGACCGGACCCGGGCCTCCTCCACCGGTCCGCTCGGTGCGACCCGGCCCCACGTCGCCGGGTCGTACGCGGCCAGGTAGGCGTCCAGTGAGTACCCGGGGTCGGCCAGGTCGGTGCAGTCGAGCAGTCGCCCGTCGGCGTCCTCGAACCCGTCGATCTCGCCCTTGACGAAGATGATCTTCGGGGTGGTGTTGGTCGCGTTGGTGGCGTTGTTCCCGCCGAGCGCGGCGACCAGGTCCTGGCGACTGTCGACCACGTGGACCTGGTCGGCGGTGGCGGCGGAGCCGCCGGTGGTGCCCGGCCC
>NZ_SISL01000547.1:0-3554 GCF_004307965.1 Verrucosispora sp. SN26_14.1
GGTGCAGTTGCTCGGCGGCTACGGCTACACCCGGGACTACCCGGTCGAGCGGATGATGCGGGACGCCAAGATCACGCAGATCTACGAGGGCACCAACCAGGTGCAGCGCATCGTGATGGCCCGCCAGTTGCTCAAGGACTGACGACGGAGGGCTCCGCCCGGTGGCACACGACCACCGGGCGGAGCCCTTCTCTCCGTTCGATCAGTTGCGCGCGTCGTCCTGTCGCGGCAGGCCGCCGGGCGGTGCCGACCAGGGCGACGTTCCACTGGTACGCCGGGGCAGCGGCTCGGTCGGCGTGTCGTCCGGGTCCGGGTAGCCGAGGCTCAGCGGCTCGGTGTCCCGTTCCGCCGACTGCGGCGGCGGCCACTCGGTCACCGGCAGGTCCTGGGTCGTCGCCTCGGCCGGCGGCGGCACCACCGGTGCGGGCCTCGGCCAGCGCCGCCACCGCTGCCCGCTGAACGTCGCCATCAGCAGCAGCAGGCCGATCAGGAACAGGGTGCCGTTCTGCACCGGCAGCCGCAGCGGCAGCGGGTCGCCGAGGAACTCCCAGTCGGCCGGGATGCGCTCGCGGACCCGGAAGGGCGCGACGAACAGCCCGACGTACGGGGTGATCAGCAGCAGCCCGGCCACCAGCGGGCCGAGCGGTGAGATGCGCAGTGTGCCGAGCAGGCCAAACACGATGCCGCCGACGGCGAGATAGACGGCCGGTTCGATCAGGTTGGCCGTGTTCGAGGTGCCGATCTCCACCCACCGGTCGACTGTGCCGGCCGACCCGTCCTGCCCCAGGGTGACCAGCACCCAGGTGACCGGTGCCACCACCAGCCCGGCGAGGAAGCTCCACAGATGTCGCATCCGCGCACCGTACCGTTTCCGCCATGACCGAGCACCCCTCCGCCGCGCCACCGGGCAAGCCGACGTCGTACTCCCGCGTGACCCTCAGCCGAATCATGACGGCGGTGGACGTGAACCTCTACGGCACCGTGCACGGCGGGGTGCTGATGAAGTTCGTGGACGACGTCGCCGGTGCCGCCGCGGCCCGGCACAGCGGGGGTACGGCGGTCACCGCCGCGATCGACGAGATCGTCTTCTCCGAGCCGGTCCGGGTCGGTGACCTGATCCACGCGTACGCCCAGATCAACTGGACCGGGTCGACGTCGATGGAGGTCGGCGTACGGGTGATGGCCGAGCGCTGGGACTCGGCCGAGGCGGAGCCGGTGCGGGTGGCCACCGCGTACCTCGTCTTCGTCGGCGTGGAGGTGGGCGGCGCGCCACGGGCGGTGCGGCCGGTGCTGCCGGAGACGGCGGAGGACAGCCGTCGCTGGCGTGAGGCGGAGATCCGCCGGGCGCACCGGCTCGCCCGCCGCCGCGCCATCCAGCATGCGCGGAGCGAGTCCGGCTGAGCGATTGTCGTGGCCTGCTGCGTTAGCAGGGGACCCCGGTACTACCGCAGGCGTTAACAAGGTGCCCTTCCTTACATCCGGGCGCACCGGTGACGGCAGCGGATGCGCGACGGTAGGGCAGGATGACGCCACGGCCCACCGCACAGCGTCGTGCCGGGCCAGGGGAGGAGTGGACCAGTGACGGACGTGCTGTGGACGCCGCCGGCGGACGTGCTCCAGCGCTCACGCATCGGGACGTACCTGCGGTGGCTCGCCGAGAACCGGGGGCTCGATTTCGCCGGCTACGACGCGCTGTGGCGGTGGTCGGTCACCGACCTGGACGCCTTCTGGCGCTCGATCTGGGACCACTTCGAGGTCGTCGCGCAGACCCCGCCGACCGCCACCCTGGGCGCCCGCGACATGCCGGGGGCCCGGTGGTTCCCCGACGCCACGCTCAACTACGCCGAGAACGTGCTGCGCATGCCCGGCCGCGCCGACGACGACCCGGTGGTGATCGCGCACTCGCAGACCCGTGCCCCGGTCACCCTGACCGCCGCCGAACTGCGCGACCAGGTCCGCCGGGTGGCCGCCGGGCTGCGCCGGCTCGGCGTGGGCACCGGCGACCGGGTGGCCGCGTACGCACCGAACATCCCCGAGACGTACGTGCTGCTGCTGGCGACGGCCAGCCTCGGGGCGATCTTCTCCTCGTGCGCGCCGGAGTTCGGCACCCGCAGTGTCACCGACCGCTGGCAGCAGATCGAGCCGACCGTACTGGTCGCGGTGGACGGCTATCGCTACGGCGACAAGCCGGTGGACCGGCGTACCGAGGTGGCCGCGATCCGCGCCGCACTGCCGTCGCTGCGGCACACGGTGAGCATCGCCTACCTCGACCCGGCGGCCCCGGCCCCGGCCGGCGCGCTCTCCTGGGCCGAGCTGGCGGCGGAGACCGACGAACCGGCGACGTTCACCCCGGTCCCGTTCGACCATCCGCTGTACGTGCTCTACTCCTCGGGCACCACCGGGTTGCCCAAGCCGATCGTGCACGGGCACGGCGGCATCCTGCTGGAACACCTCAAGATGCTCGCCCTGCACCACGACCTCGGTCCCGCCGACCGGTTCTTCTGGTTCACCACCACCGGCTGGATGATGTGGAACTTCCTGGTCTCCGGCCCGGCGGTGGGCACGACGATCGTGCTGTTCGACGGCAACCCGGGCCACCCGGACCTGGGCGGGTTGTGGCGGCTCGCCGAGGAGACCGGCACCACCTACTTCGGCACCTCGGCGCCGTACCTGCTGGCCTGTCGCAAGGCGGGCCTGGCCCCGCGCGAGATCGCCGACCTGTCCGCGCTGCGCGGGCTGGGTTCGACCGGTGCGCCTTTGCCCGCCGAGGGCTTCACCTGGGTGTACGAGACGGTCGGCACCGACCTGCAACTCCAGTCGCTGTCCGGCGGCACCGACGTGTGCACCGGCTTCGTCGGCGGCGTGCCGCTGCTGCCGGTGCACGCCGGTGAGATCACCTGCCGGGCGCTCGGCGCCAGGGTGGAGGCCCGCTCGGCCGACGGCACCCCGGTCATCGGCGAACTGGGCGAACTGGTCATCACCGCGCCGATGCCGAGCATGCCGGTGGGCTTCTGGAACGACCCCGACGGGACCCGCTACCGGGAGGCGTACTTCGACGTCTACCCCGGAGTCTGGCGGCACGGCGACTGGATCACCATCAACGCGCGCGGTGGTTGCGTGATCACCGGTCGATCCGACGCCACCCTGAACCGGGGCGGCGTACGCCTGGGCACCGCCGAGTTCTACTCCGTGGTGGAGGGGCTGGACGAGGTCGTCGACTCGGTGGTCGTACACCTGGAGGACGACGAGGGCGGCGCCGGTGAGCTGCTGCTCTTCGTGGTCCTCGCCGACGGCCTCACCCTCGACGACGATCTGCGCGCGACGATCTGCCGCGAGCTGCGCACCGCCCTCTCACCCCGGCACGTCCCCGACGAGATCCACCAGGTGCGCGCGGTGCCCCGGACCCTGTCGGCGAAGAAGCTGGAGGTACCGGTCAAGAAGATCCTCACCGGTACCCCGGTCGACCAGGCCGCCGCCAAGGGCGCCCTGGCCAACCCCGACTCCCTGACCGCCTTCGCCACCCTCGCCCAATCCCGCCCCACCCCCTAACCACC